>JAPLJZ010000152.1 GCA_026388335.1 Deltaproteobacteria bacterium | reverse complement strand
GCCATGATTACCCTGATAGAGAAAATGATCAAGCGTGAGGGCGTCGGGGATCTGCTCGCTGACGGTTCTGTGCAGGCGGTCCGGAAGATCGGCAAGGGAGCGGAAGCCTTTGCCGTGCACGCCGGGGGCCAGGAACTGCCCATGCATGACGGGCGCAATGATCCGGGATTCAACGTCCATTATTCCGTGGAAGCCACACCTGGCCGCCATACCATCGGGGCCCAGCTCTACTACGAGATGTTCCAGCTCTGGAAGCGGGTCCAGGACCTGCCGCGACCGCCTCTGGTTTACCATAAGGACCGGAAATACGTAGCCGACGAAGAAAAGGCAGTCATGGCGGCGGCGTGCAGCAGGTTCATGAATGTCGCCAATGGGGCGGGATTATGCATGTTCGGTCTCTTCCTCGGGGCGGCGCGGATTCCTACTTTCGAATGGCTAAACGCCGCAACGGGCTGGCGCAAGACGCCGGAGGAATACCTGGCTATCGGCGCCGCTATTCAGACCCTGAAACAAAGCTTCAATATCAAGCACGGCATCGATCCCCGATCCTTCCGGGCCGTGGACCGCGTCGTCGGAAGGCCGCCCCAGAACCGGGGGGCCAACAAGGGCCGGACCATGGATATCGAAAAGATGAGGAGCGATTACTGGCGCCAGTGCGGTTGGGATCCAAAGACCGGTCACCCGGAGGAAGGGGCAACCCCATCCCCACCCCGTCCCTCACCTTGAAGGGGAAGGCTATGAGGGTGATGGGCCAATTTGACAGAGCGGTATTTTATCCCAGGCTTTAAAGAGGTTACGGTATGTCATATCGAATTAGCGAAGCATGCAACGGTTGCGGGGCCTGTGTTAAGCTCTGTCCCGTTGGCGCCATTACGGGAGAGAAGAAAAACCTCCACCTGATCGATTCGCTGCTTTGCATCGAGTGTGGGGCCTGTGGAAGGATATGCCCGACAGCAGCGGTCAAGGATTCTTTTGGAATTGTTTGCGAACGGATCAAACGCTCTGCCTGGGAAAAACCGCAATTTGACCTGAAAACATGCATGCCCTGCGGCATCTGCATTGAGACCTGTCCTGTCAACTGCCTGGCCCCTGCCGAGCCGGTATCAGGCAGGGAGCTGCACGCCTATCCCTTCCTGAAAGAAGATAAACGGTGCGTTGGTTGCGGTTTCTGCGCTTCCGAATGCCCTGTCAACGCCATCAGGATGAGCCCGCCGTCCGTATTAGGAAATAAGGACAGAAGAAGGAAACTGTTAGAAAAAACCAATGTCCTTGATATAGATGGAAGCAAATTGCCTGATCCGGTCACTCTGATTAGAGAGGACCGGGACAGATGATAATTGTTCTGGATGCAAGTGCAGCAATCGAAATAGCACTAAATAGAACTGACAGTAATCGCTTTAGAGAGTTATTGATACAGTCGGAACTCGTATTGGCCCCGGATACATTCCCGTCAGAAATAACAAATGCATTTTGGAAATACGGCTCATATTCTGACTTACCAATAGAGAAATGCGAAAAAGGTATAGATTACTGCCTTGATCTTGTCGATGACTACATAAATACAAAAAGTCTTTGCAGAGAAGTATTTTCCGAAGCAATCAAAACAGAACACCCCGCCTATGATTTGTTCTATTTAGTCTTAGCACGAAGGCACAACGCTTGTATTCTTACCAAAGACAAGAAGATGATAAAGACGGCAAGTGAATTAAAAATAAAGGTATCTGGAAGATATGATGTATGAGCGTCCTTAAATGTCTCATGTTACCACATTGATAAACCGGATTTCATGATTGATAAAGGGAAGATGTCAGAACATAGCAAAACCGAAATTCATGATGTATACCGGACCCATCACTACCAAAGGTGATCGTGACTTCAAAGTGTTGGTGGCAAGCACTAGCTTAATCTGTTGAATTCCAATTGAAACATGCATATTTCGGAGGTTGATTTTTCTGAAGGTCGGGGTATCTTTGCCTTCCTGAAGTCTATGAGGTGAAAAATTTTATCGATGTCGTAGATTTCGAATGCATATCGTGATAATGAAACTCAACACATAATGGCAGTTGACTGAGTTCCATCCCGTATAAACATGCTGGAGGAATATATGGGCTGGCTAACAAAACAAATTTATAATAACACAATTGAATAATTGAATAATATGAAACCATCAAACAAGTTAGCCAGTTGTGCAATCATCATGCTTGTCATAGTTGTTCTAGTGGCTGTTATTGCTCTTTGGCTAACATATGGACATTACCCGTTACGTATATATGCAGGTAAACTTGATCTCGCCGCTCAATACGGTGATTCGTTTGGCATGATCAACTCATTGTTTTCAGGACTTGCTTTTGCGGGGATTATCATCACTATACTGCTTCAATGGCACGAGCTTCGACTGCAACGCCAAGAACTTCAACGATCTGTGGAAGCGCAAAGAGAGTCAGTAAAAGAGCAAAAAGAATTTGTAAAGGCACTACGAGAACAAGCAGAACTGCAAATAAAAACACAGGATATTCTAGCGCATCAAGCTGACTCTTTATTTTTGGCGGCATACATTCAAGCTCTTACTGCATCTTATGAAGGTCCGGCTGCCCAAAGTGTTCCAATCGAGAAAAGGCGTATTAATGAGTCGATGAATCATGCTATCAATACTTTGGAATCTCGAATTGAAACAATTCTTGGACCAACACCTCACAAAACTGACAATCAGTGGCTGGCATCCATACTTGATGAGAGAGTCAAAATTCTTAAGAATCAATGGCCCAAAGATATTTGGCAGGGTGATCATCCTCTTGATCTTTGGTCGAAAGTTATTGAGCCTTTTGGTCAATGGTTTGAAGAGTTTCGCACTAATCTATACTCCCAAATCAATACAGCTGATACGGTAGTCACAAGAATCAAAGAGATGAAATCTTTAAAAGAAGGAGACTTTAACGCTTTCTGGGATAGAGGCAATTCTCTTTTATTTGAGTTGAATGTCTTAATCGATAGACTTAAGGCTTAAATGATTTACAGCAGCATTAGAGATAATGTGGTGCACTTAAAAGGGTTAAACCTGCTCTTGGCTCTTTGTACTTCACACATTCTGAATAAAACATTATCTGCTTATAATGGTAAGCGTGAGTGTAGTCTTCCCTCATTTTTTGAAGAGTCGTAGGTGGACACGATAACCGCCACCCTTGGCATTTTCCTTCATCTTACCTGAACAGTACCGATTGAAAGATGCTATGTAACCAACCTCCACCAGAATCAAGATTACAATATATTACTGAAGGGGCTGTATGATTAAAAAGCCAGTGTCTGATCGTTTTGTTGAAGCGAAAGCAGCGGCTCGGTAGCATATGCCGCATAGACAAGGGTTTAGCAACAGAATCACGTAGCAAGTGAAATCAATTATGGCGCGGATATGTCAATCCTAATCCGTCTCCTCGAAGAAGGAAAACTTTGAACTTCACACATCACAATTCTTGATCCTTATTACTTCTTCTCTATCTTGATCATGTCCGTTCTGGTGACGGTTGTCATCGTCGATACCCGGGGGGCGTTGAGGAGATGCCAGACGGTGTACTGCTCCGGGTAGAGGCTCTCCGCGGAGATGCCGTCCACGGGGATAACCACTTTGATGCCTCTCAGGGCGGCCCCGCTGGCCGTGCAGATTACGGCCCCGTGCGCTGCCGTTCCCGCGACGATAACGGTTTTGATATTCCGTTCTTTCATGATTTTCTCAAGATCAGTACCCAGAAATTTATCCGGTCCGGAGGTAACGATGGGATCACCGGGACGTGGTGCAAGGGCCGGAGCTATATCCGCAACCGCAGAGCCGATCGTAAGGCTGTAAACAACGGGGATATTAGCTTTTCTCGCCTCGGCAAGGAGACGGCTGGCTGACGGCGGGGACGGAAGCGACGCACCGGGGACGCTGTTTATCGCTGCAGACCTGCTTATTGAAATCGAGCAACAGCAGTGCCGTCCCCTCCGCCGGTAGCTTTACCTCCTTGAGTTGGGGCGCTGCCGGGACGACGACGGCGCCCCACTCGTCGATTATCGTCGCGCTGGAGACCGGAGCGGGGAGAACCAGGCACAGAGAAATTGTGAACATGACTCCCACCGCCGTCATGCTTAGTAATTCTTTCTTCATGGCTTCCTCCTTTTTCCCTCGTTGTTGATTCGACTTTGACGTGTTTGCAAAACACTAAAAAATACCCTCTCCCTACAATCTTTCCACCCGGCAGGGGACATAGCGGTGCAGAGGTGTCCCCGCCCAGGGGTCCCGGTGGGTGTTCTTCGTCAGACGATTTACGTTGACCCCATAAGCCTTGCCGTCATAGACCAGGCCGAAGCCGTGGGGGATGACGACGTGCCCCTTCCGGGCCGTTTCCGTTATTTCCAGTTCGATCTCCGCCGCCCCCGCCGCAGTGACGATGCGGACCTTTTCCCCGTCTTTTATTTGCAATCCTTCGGCGTCCCCCGGGTGCATGAGGAGTGTGCAGTCCCGTTTTCCTTGATTCCATTCGGGGTTGCGCATGAGGGTGTTGGCGTTCTTGTCGAAATGACGGCCTGCCATGAGGACGAGGGGAAATTCCGCCGCTCCCGCCAGGGCGATCGTCTCCGAATTGGCGTCGATGCCCCGGAGCCATTCCGCAAGCTCCGGGATCACAAGTTCAATCTTCTTGCCTTCCGTACGGAGATTGTCCAGATTGTTCTCCTGATCAACCTGGCCGATCCACAGGCCTTCCGGCCGCTCTATGAGCTGCCGGAAAAGCTCGTTTCCCAGGTCCGGACCCGCCGCAAATCCGGCCCGCCCGGCGTTTTTGATAAAATCCTTCGGCAGGATCTGGAGCATCCCCCACAAGGCGGCGAGATTAACCGATCCCAGGGCCTGGCCCAGGGTTTTCCCCAGGATAAAAGGCATCATTTTCAGGGCCTGTGGCTCTGTCAGGGCATACTCGAACAGCTTCCCGGCAAAGGTCTGCCGGTCCTGACGGGCGGCATCGTAAAGGACGTCCGGAATCGGCGGGATGAAGTCCAGGGCGTCTGCCAGGCGCAATATGATCTCGCTTAGTTCCAGAGATTCTCCCGCCGGGGCGACAATAGGCCGGCGCATCTGGAAGAAGATCCCGGGAAAGGTCCAGGCAAAGAAGGTTCCGTCCCATGATTCATAGGCCGACCGGGCGGGTAGGATATAATGGGAAAGCCGTGCCGTCTCCGTCATGGCCAGTTCGCAGGTGACGAGGAGGTCGAGCTTTCCGAAGGCCTCTTCGTAAGCGGTGGTGTCGGCATAGGAGCGCAGGGGGTTGGAGCCGGAGACCAGGACGGCCCGGAGCCGTTCGGGGTGGTTGGAGAGGATCTCTTCGGGCATGACGTTGGGGGGATAGACCCCCATGATGGGCGGGAAATTCGTGGTCACCGTCCGCCAGCTCTTGGGGTTTCGCTCGTCCGAATGGGCTCCCAGGGGCATGAGATGGCCGGGGAAGACATTGCCGCCGGGGACGCCGATCCGCCCGCAGATGGCGAGCAGGATGATCGCCAGCCAGGAGTTCACGGTGCTGTGGCGGTTCATCATGATGCCGAGGTCGTAATGGCAGGACCATCGCCGGGTGGCCAGGACGCGGGAAAAATCGTAAACCCGGTCATAGTCAAGTTCACATACGGCAATGGCGGCCCGGGTGTCAAAATCCATGAACCAGGGCCTGATCTCGTCAAATCCCGCGGTACGAGCGCCGATATAATCGCGATTTTCCCATCCTTCCTGAAGGATGATGGCAATTATCGCCTTGAGGAGCAGGGCGTCTGTCCCCGGACGGACAGCCAGATGGATATCGGCGATCTTTGCCGTTTCTGAGACCCGCGGATCAATGACGACCAGGAGTTTGTCCGGGTCTTTCGCCAGCCGTTGCAAATGCCGGGGGGCCTGAGGCATCTGATGGCTCTGCATGCCGTTCCAGCCGATGGCGAGCAGCATGTCGGTATTTATTTCGTCGGGGATCAGGGCGAGATACTGCCGTCCCAGCGTCCGGCCGTGGACCCAGAACAGCCCCGTAAGTTCCTGGGCCAGGGCGCTGTAATGATACCGCGATCCCAGGGCGCGCATGAGACGGACGCCGAAGGCGGCCTCGAAGTGGCAGCCCTGTCCCCCGCCGCCCATGTAGGCAAAAGACCGGGGACCATATGTGCCGATAACACCCTTGAGCTTGGCGGCGATTTCTCCCAGGGCCTCTTCCCAGGAGATCCTGGCAAAGCCCGTGGCGGTGCGCTTCAGGGGATATTTGAGGCGATCGGCGTTATGCTGGTGCCAGGCGATGTTCAGACCTTTCCGGCAGAAGTATCCCTCGCTCCGGGCATTGTCTTTGTCTCCCCGGACCTTGACGATCCGGTTGTCTTCCACTTCCACGACGAGGCCGCAGTTCTGGGGGCAGAGGACGCAGCCGGTTTTATGCGTTGTTCCCATGACGATCTCCTTTAAAGGCGGTTTCTACGTTTCAATAATGAAAATGCTTCATCTTTTTGGTTAATTATGCAAGACTATGCCCGATGTCACTTACTTTGCATGAATAATACACTTTTTTGATCGGAAAGGACAAAGGAAATATGCACGGCGGGGAACCGAAAATCCGGGTGGGAATCATGGAGGGGCGCCGGGAGATTCATGGATGTTTTCACGGGGTATTTCTCACGTCCTCCGGACAAGCCATAAGCGGTGATGTCCGCTTTAGTATTGCAGACGGCAAGCTGGTCCTCTGCACCGGATCCGGCGCTTGGCCGCTTACGGAGCGGGAGTTCCGCTGCCGGCCCCAGGGCGACGCCACATTTTCCCTTCACGATGTCACCATTGGTGTGAACTTTCACTGGCAGCGCCAGGAGACCCAGACCTTTCAGGGTGCCCTGTCGGTGCTTGTTGCAGAGGAGGATACCCTGACGGCAGTCAATGAGCTCACCATCGAAGACTATCTGGGGAGCGTCATTTCTTCGGAAATGTCCGCCGCCGCCCCGCTGGAGTTTCTGAAAGCCCACACCGTCACCTCCCGAAGCTGGCTGATGGCCATGCTGGAGAAGAAAGAGGCTGTAACCAGGAACAGCCCCATGACTCTGTCGGACGGCGAGATCATCCGCTGGTATGGCCGGGAGGAGCACGCCAGGTTTGATGTCTGTGCAGATGACCATTGCCAGCGTTACCAGGGGGTGACAAAGATCATCACGGATCAGGTCCGTCAGGCCATCGACGTCACGCGTGGTCTCTTTTTGGTTTACGACGGCGGGATCTGCGACGCCCGGTATCACAAGGCCTGCGGCGGCCGAACGGAAGATTTTGCAAATGTCTGGGAAGATGTTGCTGTCCCTTATTTGATCTCTGTTTCCGACGGTCCCGAAAACTTCCCTCCCGCGATATCGGAGGAAGAGGCGGAGAAATGGATCAACTCCTCCCCGACTTCCTATTGTAACACCAATGACAGTCTTGCCCTTCGCCAGGTCTTGCCTTCCTTCGATCAGGAAACGACGGACTTTTTCCGGTGGGAGGTTTCCTATGCCCGGGAAGAACTGGAGACACTACTTTTAAGGAAATCCGGTATCGACTTTGGGGAACTCCATGCCCTTATCCCTCTGGATAGGGGGCCTTCGGGCCGGATTATCCGCCTGAAAATCGAAGGATCGAAACGCACCGTCATTGTAGGCAAGGAACTGGAAATCCGCCGCTGGCTGTCTTCCAGCCATCTCTACAGCAGCGCCTTTATTGTCCGTACCGAAAGGGATGGTCAGGGGAAGGTCGTTCGATTCACCCTGAAGGGGGCGGGGTGGGGCCACGGCGTCGGCCTCTGCCAGATCGGGGCCGCCATGATGGCCATGCAGGGCTTCGGAATGGAAGACATTCTCGGCCACTATTTCAGGGGGGCGACCCTCCGCAAACTCTACTGAGAGAAGCCAGTTTCTCTATCTCAAATATCTCTTGAGCTGACTTGGCTGCCTGCCAATGGGAGACATTCAGCGCGGCGTTTTCTTACGCTCCTTGATTACCCGGAGGTAATCCACAAACAGCTCCGGGTTAATTTCCTTCATCTGCCGACGGATATCGGCGAAATCCATCCCTTTAATCAAACGCAGGGAGGTTTCGTTGTCGCACATAATGATGGCGCGGAAAAACAGCGACGCACCGATTTGGGAAGAGTTATCCTTACGGTAGCGCTTTTCCAGAACCTGAAAATCCCCCAGGAAGGCTGTGAATTCGTCCTTCAGACGGATGATCTTCGGCTTGAAAAGGCCCGCCGCGTAGGCATGAGCGGGGAGCCAGGCCAAGGCCAAAGTCAGGGCGTCGTTTCTCCCTGCCCCGGTCGCGGAAACTTCTTTCCGGAAATCGACTCCGGTTGAAATTCCGTCGCCCGCGTTTTCCCCTTCCGGGTATTCGTCCCGGAGGGTGGCTCGCAGGGAAAGGAGCGCCTCATCCTTGAGATGTTCCCAGTCAATGCCTGCCGGATTCACCAGGCAGGCCTCCAGGTAGCAGCGCCGGGCCACCTCCGTATCTCCGCGCAACAGATAGGCGTCGCCAAGATAGCCATAAACTGAGGCGTTATCCGCCGATTTGGGAATGCAAGTCTGCAGGGCGGTAATGGCCCGGTCACAAGCGCCGGCTTCCATATAGAGAAGACCGGTGGGAAGACTCTCATCAAACCAGGGCGCTTCGGCTATACCCAGGGTTTCCATGACGGTGGTTGTCATTCGGAAATAAACGCTTTGCAGGTCTGACAACAGACCGGCGCCGGGGATTTTCATGGTTGCGGTGTGCTTTTCAAAGTCTTTCCATAAGCGCCAAAGGTGTCCGGGGGCGTCCGGTGCCGTCCGGTCAATCCCGGCAAGCCCCTCATGGAGAAATTCCGTCAGCTTCAGGTAAATGTCCACGGCCCCGAAATCCCGATAAAGCTCCCCGTATTCCCGGAATTTCTCCTGCGCCTCGGTCAGGCGCAACGCCTTCAGGGCGGCGACCCCGCCGTTTAGCAGTGTATAGGGTTCTTCAAAAAGGGATATCTGGTCCATAACTGAAACTACAATTGGTTTGATCCCCCATGACATTCATGGTCGCTCAGGGGTGTAAGGAAGCATACATCCATGCAAAAGGCGTGGTCCCGATGATTCATGACCTTCAGTAGGAATAGGTCACTGCTGCGCCGCCGGACAACCTGTCGGCATATTTGCCTTCTATTTGCAAACGGAATCCCTTGGACAGCGGCGCGTCGATGCCGGCAAAGCCGCCGAAGACGGTATTGTTTCTCAGGATCGTCTCCCCCGAGGTGAGGGCCAGACCCGTGATGTTGGCGGACGGCGATACCTTTGCTTCCGCATAGTAAAGATAGGGCCCGATATACAGGTTGATGCCCCAGGGGATGGTGGCCTGAAAGCCAATTCCGGCACTGACGTCCCAAAGGTTCTTCAGGCCGAGTTCTACCGTAAAGGGGGCGCCGCTCTGGATTCCCGTGACATTGTCCGTGAAGTCACTGAAATAATAGGTCCCCTGGACAAAAGCACCGATACCGAATGCCGGATGAAGAGGATAAAAGCCTTTTGCCCCCAGGGTGCTGAAAAATTTCCAGTTTTCTGAAAAATCATTCTTGGACGTCGTCGTCGCCGTGGTTGTCGGACTGAAGGCATCGAAAAGCTTCTGTCCCGATAACCCGACCCTGGCGTATAGGTCCCAGTTTTTTTGAAAGCCGTAGCCCAATTCTGAATAAATCTGCTGCTGCCGGCTGATGTATTCTTCATTATTCTTGAATTTATCCTCCTGAAGCCAGTAACCAAAGCCGGTATGCAAGCCTCCCGCCGGTCTCGAAACTGGCTGGGGCGGTCCGAAAGGTCCGCTTGCGGCAGCTGTTCCCTGAATCGTGAGCATGATGACTATGGAGATTACCATGACCTTAAGAGTTTTTGTATGCATACATCCCTTCCGTTTCAATCCTTTTCCAGTAATCCCGAGACCCCCGCAGGAGGTGGACCGCCTTTATGTTTGATCATCTTCAGCCGATATTGGACATAGGCATCACGGACTGCCACATAGGGATCGATGGAGGCCTCTTTCATTGATTCATAGTCGCCGATCTGCAGGGAGGTGTCGTTAACCCTTTCGTATACCCGGGAGCCTGCCCAGACGTACCAGGGACCGAAATAGATGGAGGGATAGAGGAATACGTCGCCAACTGTCCCCAAGGTATCGCGGGGACTGGAGGGTCCCAATAGGGGCCAATGGATATAGAAACCCTGGCCCACGCCGTAAACGCCCAGGGTTTGACCAAAATCCACCGTTTGTTTGGAAAGATTGATCTCCTTGCTCGATGCCGGATCCAGAAGCCCCCCGATGCCCCAGACGGTATTGATTATGAAGCGGCCAAGTTCGGAAGCAGCCCCCGCGAAGTTTGCCTGGAGCAGGGAATTGACAAAGCGGATTGGGAAACTGAGATTCGTGTAGAAGTTGCTGACGCCGACTCGTGCCGGCTCGGGAACCGCCTTGCTATACCCCTGTGCGACGGGCTTGAGGACCCAGAAGTACAGCTTGTCGTTGAAATGGTACATGGCCCGGTTGAAAGGCTCCAGGGGATCGGCAATCGTGATCTTTTCTGCCTCCCTTCCCTTGTCGGGATCTTCGATGTCCTGATAGTCATCAAGGTTGCCGCTGACCGTTTTGGCGGACACCTCCGGGAGTGGCGCCGGGCTCTGTTCCGCTTTGAGAGCAGCCATAACCTGCTGGGCCGGAGGGGCGGCAGCGGATGGCGCCGGGTCGGAGACGACAGAGGGCTTGTGCGCGCAGCCCGCCGCGAGGACAACACAAAAAAGCGTAACCGCAAATAGATAAGATTTCATGGCCGGAACTACCTTTGGGGGCACTATTGCCCCTTCACTTTCTTCCGCAGGATCTCAAGGAGCTGTTCGGGTTTATTTTTTGCCAGGATGTCACTGAATTGGGTGCGATAATTCAGTACCAGGCTCACGTTCTCGACAATAACGTCATATACTTTCCAGGAGCCGTCTTTTAGAATCACCTTGTAAGTAATGGGTATTTCCTTTGAGGAGGTGACGATTTTCGTTTGTATCTCCGCCTGGGTTCCTGAGACCATGCTTTCCCGCTCATAAACAATTTTTTCATTGGTGTAGGCAAGGATTCTGTCAATATAGGCCTTCTCCAGCACCTGCCGGAAGAGGATAACGAATTCCTGGCGCTGGGGGACAGTCAGACTGTTCCAGTTCCTGGCCAGGGTCCGCTTCCCAAGTTCGACATCATTGAACATTTGTTCATAGATGGCGCGAAGCTTTTTCTTTTTGATCTCTTTGGCCGATTCGCCCTTGAGCTTTGGATCTCGCAATACATCCAGCACCTTGTTCACGTTGGCCTGAACCGTATTCATGGGCACTCCGGCGTACGCCGGCAGAGTGAACAGTAAGATCATCAGAACCGTTAATAGAGCGTTAAACTGTCTCCTCATGGTTTTCCTTTCTTGGCCGCGTTAGACTCTTCCGGCTTCTTTACATCGCCGAAGGCATATTTGCTGATTAGAGCGGCGATGTCCACGGCGGGTTGCGTTTCCGTG
>JAPLJZ010000196.1 GCA_026388335.1 Deltaproteobacteria bacterium | reverse complement strand
GATGCGTCGAAGCCAAAGGCCTCCCGAAGCTGATTCATCAAATAGCGTTCATAGGAAAAGTGGACTGCCTTGGGATCGCGGACGAAAAAGACAAACGTCGGCGGTTTGACGGCAACCTGAGTTACATAGGCAAAGCTGTTAGGTTTCCCCTTGGACCGGGACGGGGGGTTCCTGTCCGTGAATATCCGGGCCGCCCGGTTGAGGTCTCCCGTGGTGATCCGGCGGGTAAATTGGTCAAAAACCGTTGTGATCAGATCGAAGATCTTCACCACCCGCTGCCCCGAGAGGGCGGAGATGAAAATAATCGGAGCAAAATCGAGGAACTTGGCCTTATCCTTGATGTCCAGCACATAGCGGCCGATGGTCTCGTTATCCTTGGCCACGGCGTCCCACTTGTTGACGACGATAATGCAGGCGGTCCCCTTTTCATGGGCCAATCCGGCGATCTTGACGTCCTGTTCCGTCATCCCCTCGACGGCGTCGATAAGGATCAGGGCAATATCGCAACGGCCGATAGCCTTGAGGGCCTGGACGACGCTGTACTTCTCCAGGGTAAGGCTCACGCGGCTCTTCCGGCGAATTCCCGCCGTGTCGATGAGGAGATACTTTTTCCCATCCCGTTCAAAAGGCGTATCAATGGAATCCCGGGTCGTCCCGGGGATAGGGTTTGCAATCGTTCGTTCGTAACCCAATATCTTGTTGATCAGCGACGATTTTCCCACATTGGGCTTGCCGATGACGGCGATCCGGATCTGATCTTCGTCTTCCGGAGCGGCTGCCTCCTCCGGAAGGAGATAAGCCAGGTCGTTCATCAGATCATCGATGCCGGGGCCGTGCTGGGCGGAGAGGGTAAAGAATTTATCGACTCCCAGACCGAAAAAATCATAACCGAGATCCTCGTGTTTCGGGCCGTCGATCTTATTGACGATATAATAAATGGGCTTCTTGACTTCCCTGAGGATTCCGGCAATCTCCCGGTCCGAGGGGGTCAGGCCGTCCCGGCCATCCAGGAGAAATAGAATGATATCGGCCTCTTCGATAGCCAGAGTCGTCTGCTCCCGCATCTGGGCGAGGATGCCGTCGGCGGTGGGTTCAAAACCGCCGGTGTCGATGAGAATGAAGGGGCGCCCATGCCAGTCGCCATCGGCATAGTTCCGGTCCCTGGTAGCCCCCGGCTCGTCGATGACGATCGCCTTGTTTTTCCGGGCCAGGCGGTTGAACAGGGTGGACTTGCCCACGTTGGGCCGACCGATAATGGCAATGACCGGCTTCATACCCCAGCCTTCCCGATGTTGTCGTAAATGTTAATGACTTGCACCTTATCCATCTTCCGATTCCTTATTGTTGTTTAACGATTTCCCACCCTTATCCTTTTTTTATCTCTTCCTGTCAAGAGATAACCTTGCCGAAGATCAAACTCGGGCAGGCGGACTAATTTTCTTGATAATAAAAGAGAGTTCATATACAAAAGCCCCACATCCGATTAGAGAGATAAGGCTATGAAAGTTATACTTGCCGGTTACAATATCGATTATGAAACCATCATGGATCTGGAGGATCTTTGTGAGGATCTCGAAGAACTGACGCCGGAGACGCTCGCCGCCGCTTATGCCCGGATCAGCCGTTCTCCCAAGGCGGTCCATGAGTTGCGGGCTGCGGCGCGGGGAGAGGTGGACAAGGCCAGACAGTCCAACCGGAATATCGTCTTCGAGATGGGTCACAGCTCTATTGCCGAACATGCGGTGTTCAACATCGACGTTCTGGGCGTCTCTCGCCTCCTCGTTGAGGATATTGAAAAATTCCGCCTCTGTTCCTATACGGAGAAATCCCAGCGTTACGTTCTTTTCAAGGATGACTTCGTGATCCCCGCTGAAATCAAAGAGGCCGGTCTCGAAGCCCCGTTCGCGGAGATAATCCGGCGCCAGAATGAGTACTACCATGCCTGCTATGAACGGCTGCGACCCTACGTCTTTGCGAAGCACCCGGACTTGGCCGCTGACCCGGCCAATCGCTCCCTCCTGGAAGGCTGGGCCAAAGAAGACGCCCGCTACGCGATTGCCCTGGCGACGGAAACACAGTTAGGCATGACCCTCAACGCCCGGAACCTGGAACTGATGCTCCGGCGTCTGGCCGCTCACCCCCTTGCCGAAGCCAGGGATTTCAGCGCCGCGCTCTTCAAGAGCACTAAATCCGTAGCCCCTTCCCTGGTTCGGTATACGGAAGCGACAGACTATGACCGGCTGACGCGCCAGGAACTTAGGGAGATGGTTTCCGCGCTGAAACCATCTGGACCTGTACAACCTTTGCAGCATGCGGGAAACGACCTTTCCTGTCATTCCGGGCTCGACCCGGAATCCAGGCAACCCCTGAAAAATATGGAATCTGTCCCGGTTTTTACCGGGGCGACGTCGTCATCGAATGAGATCCCCAGCGTTTCCCTGGTGCATGCCACTCCCGACGCCGACCTGCGGGTGCTGGCGGGACTGATCCATTCTTCCTCAGATCGTTCTCTGACAGACTGTTTTATCCTGGCCGGACAGATGGATGAGCAGCAGCGGCTGGATATGATGCGGGCCGCCCTCCGTCATATCCGGTCCCACGATCCCGTCCTGCGGGAATTCGAACAAGTGGACCTTCTCTTTGAGCTGACGGTAAGCGCCAGTTGTTTCGCCCAGTTGAAACGGCACCGCATGGCCACCCTCACCGTCCAGGCCTATGACCCCGCCCTTGGGGTTACCGTGCCGCCGGCAATCAGGGAAATCGGCATGGAGGAGTCGTTCATGGATATCATGACCAGGACGAATGAAATCTACGGGCAAATGAGAAAGGCGGCCTTTGCGGCGGCCCCTTATATCCTGACCAATGCCCACCGGCGCCGCGTCGCCATGAAGGTAAATGCCCGGGAACTCTACCACATGGCCCGGCTGCGGGCGGATCGTCACGCCCAGTGGGACATCCGTGAATTAACCGAAAAGATGCTGGCAGCGGCCCGGTCGGTCATGCCGCTGACCTTGCTGCTGGCCACGGGTAAAGACGGGTTTGACGCCCTGTATCGGCAAACGTATGAATAGGGGTACCGCGCCCCTATTTTATAAAGTCACCAACGCTGCCACACCGGCGGAAGCCGGGGCCAAAATATGTTGAAAACACCGGATTCCCTCCCTTTTATCGGAGTAAACATGTCTATCCCGCCGTCGTCAGGGGGTGACCCCGGCGAGGCGCTGGCGCCCCTGGGCTATATAGATGCCATAGCGGGCGCCGGCGGTATCCCCATCTGTATTCCCCCCTATCAGGATTACCGGCAGATCCGGGAAATAATTACTTTACTTAAAGGCTTTCTTTTCATCGGCGGGGCCGACTACCGGCCGGAACATTACGGCGGGCATCCGCAACCGGAAGAAGAACTGATGCATCCCCGACGGGATCATTTCGATATCGCCCTGGCCAGAATTATCCTGGAAGAAACAGATCTTCCGGTGCTGGGCATATGCGGGGGTTGTCAACTCCTTGCCATCGCCCGGGGGGGCGCCCTGGTTCAGGATATCGGCACGGAATGGCGCCCTCGGGAGGGCGGCCCGCCCCTGCCCCACAGTCGGCAAGACCGGGAGAAGCAAGGGAAAGAACCCCTTTTTTTCCGTCATCCCGTCCGGTTCATTCCTCACAGCCTGGCCGCTCGCGCCACGGGCACGCCGCCGGGCGCCATGCTGGCGACCAACTCCTTTCATCACCAGGCCATCCATCCGGACAGGATCGGGAAGTACCTCATCGCGTCGGCCTGGAGCGCCGACGGGATCATCGAGGCCATCGAGCCCGCCCCCGGTTCGCCCTGGGCCGCAAGTGGCCGGTTTGTCCTGGGGCTTCAGTGGCATCCCGAACGGATGCAGGGAGAGGCGCCTCATCGCCAGCCGTTTTTGGCCCTCGTGAAGGCAGCAGCAAATAATAGGGTTTCTGCCTTTTAAACATTTGACGTTACATGGGGGCTATTGCCATTTTTAAAATCTACCTCAGCAAAAAGATGCTCCTCATGCTTGTCCTGGGATTTGCCTCCGGGATGCCCCTGGCCCTGACAAGTTCGACCCTCTCGGCCTGGCTGGTCACGGAGGGTGTCGATATCAAGACGATCGGCATTTTTTCCCTGGTCGGCCTCCCCTACGCCTTCAAGTTTCTCTGGTCGCCCCTTATGGATCGCTACGTTCCCCCCTTTCTGGGCAGGAGAAGGGGATGGATGCTCATCACCCAATTGGCCCTCATTGCGATCATCGCCACGATGGGTTTTTTCAATCCCTCCTCGCAATCCCTCCTCGTTGCCCTCTGGGCCGTGGCCCTGGCCTTTTTCAGCGCCAGCCAGGATATCGTTCTGGACGCCTACCGGACGGAATATCTTGCCCCTGAAGAGCGCGGGGCGGGAGCGGGAATATGGATCATGGGCTACCGGCTGGCCATCCTGGTCAGCGGCGCCCTGGCCCTGATCCTGTCGGATCACATCTCCTGGCGCAGTGTTTATGTAATTATGGGACTGGTCATGGTCATCGGCTGCGTAGCCACATTTTTATGCCCCGACCCTGCTCAAGGCCGTCCCCGGCAGGAGACGGCAACGCCGCCAAAAAGCCTCCACGAGGCCATCATTTATCCCTTTGTGGAATTCTTCCGGCGGCCGGGGGCCTGGGAGATTCTCCTTTTCGTCATCCTCTATAAAATCGGGGACGTCGCCGCCGCCCAGATGACGACGCCCTATATCCTGCAGCACATCGGCTTTTCCCGGACGGAGCTCGGAACCATCTTCAAGGGATTCGGCATGGCAGCCACGATCCTGGGGGGCATTGTCGGTGGCGCCCTGATGACGAAATGGGATCTGCGGCGGTCCCTCCTGGTCTTCGGAATCCTCCAGGGCATCTCCACGATCTCTTTTGTACTTCTGGAGTTTACGGGTCGCCAGCTCTGGGCCCTGAGCGTCGTCATCGGTGTGGAAAACATCTGCGGCGGCATGGGGACGGCGGCCTATATGGCTCTCCTGATGAGCTTGTGCAATGCCCGCTTCACGGCGACCCAGTACGCCCTCTTGAGCAGCCTCATGGCGGTCAGCCGCTACATCACCGGAGCCCCCACAGGGTATCTCGTCGTCGCCGCCGGCTGGGTCTGGTTTTTTATCATCTGCACCGCTCTGGCCATTCCCGGGCTGCTATTGCTGATTCGTTACAACAAATGGGCCAACGGGATCGATGTGCATTCATGAATGGGGCTGTAAATAGGTTCTCATTCCGGCCTTTCACACTTCATGATGAGATGTAAACGGATGTGGACTATGTTGGTGTCGTTATTGATTTTATCGGCTATTTCAGCGCCGGCGGGGGGAGTGGATTTCACCCCCCTCATCCCGGTTCATCCCGCTGCCGTAACGCCTTCCGATTCCCGCGGCCTTAGTCTTTCCGTCCTCCGGCAAGCAGTGGTTGTCAAGACCGCCGACTGGACGGCGCCGCAGGGGATACTGCAACGCTACGACAGATCTTCCCCAAAAGATATTTGGCGGCCCGTGGGCGAGGCGATCCCCGTCGTGGTTGGGCGCAACGGTCTGGGCTGGGGCATCGGCCTGCATCCCACTGTTTTTCCTGAAGGTCCGGAGAAACGGGAAGGAGACGGGCGGGCCCCGGCGGGAATTTTCAAACTGAGCAGCGCCTTTGGATACGCACCGGCCAATCAAGCTGCCTGGATCAAGCTACCCTACATAAAAATGACCTCTTCCATCCGGTGTGTCGATGACGACCAGTCCCCTCATTATAATCGGATTGTCGATACAAGCCTGATCAAACCCGACTGGAAAAGCGATGAGGAGATGCGCCGTGCGGACAACCAGTACCGCCTGGGCATCGTTATCGATCATAACAACAACCCGGCCATCCCCGGAAGGGGTTCCTGTATTTTTATGCACATCTGGAAAGGATCTGATGCAGGGACGGCGGGATGCACGGCCATGTCGCAGGAAAACATGGAGAGACTAATCCGCTGGCTCGACCCTTCGGCAAATCCCATCCTCATCCAGCTCCCGGAAGGGATCTACCGGCAGTTCCGGCCTGTTTGGGGTTTTCCATAAAGTAGACTCACAACAAAAATATCTCATTCCAATTCCAAATCAAAGCGCTATCTTCGTTGGCATCGGCAATCGGCTCCTCGACGTATGAAAAATACGCCTGCGTCGCCTCTGCCTTGCCGCCTTGATTTCATCTTTGATTTGGAATTGGAATCACATATCCACACCCAATCGTTTCCGATAACGAAAAATACGGCGAAAGGATTGATTACAAGAAAAATTTTCCCTTGACGGGCGGCATCACTTATCTCTATATTCGCGGTGGGGGAATCATGGTTACGATTTTATCTCCTCTCCCGCTTGTATAAAGCCTGCTGCGACAGAGACTTTTGGGACAATTGGAGCGCGAGCATTCTATGGAACAAAGCAGGACACCAATCAGGCCGGGGTTGTCCCTCGATATCGTCGATCAGAGCAGGCATATGAAATCCCTGATCTATGACGTAATCAACCGCCGGATCATCATTGCCCAAACCACCCCCCCCCTGACCAAACATAACTTGAACCGGGAAATATCCCTCACCTTTCTAATAAGAAAAGATGGGCAACCTGTTCGTTATGGGGTACAGGCCAAGGTAACGGATTTCATCACCAACTACAAGCTGTCTTCCTCAGAGGTCACGGCCGTGGGTCTTGAACAGAAGACCCGGCTGGACACCTACAACCTGAGGCTGGATTTTCGAGTTCGTCCTCCCGCCGATAGCAACCTCAGTATCGAGTGGAAAGGACAAAGGCTCAATATTATCGACATCTCTGTAGGTGGTTTCCAGTTCAGCTATCGGGGCAAGGATGTGCCGGAAATGTATGAGGAGTTTAAAATTGCTCTGATTATTGACGAGTATTTTTTAGAGCTGGCGGTAAAGGTGTTGAGGATAACGGCGCCTGTTTCTCATGATCCGGATCTGCACTATGTGGGGGCAGCATTCAAGGGGAACAGTCGAGATTATGAACGGTATTTGATGAGAAAAATTCTTGAAATCCAGCGGAAGCTGTTAATCGAAGGCAAACTCGGTTAGTCTCACCCCGTAACTAACATCCATGCCCGGCAGCGGGCACAACGAAGCATGAAAATTCCCCCTAACCCCCCTTTCTCAAAGGGGGGTTAGGGGGAATTTTCATATAAACCCGGACGTACAAGTACAGCCAAGTCGACGGATGTTTTTTTCAGGTTGTGGCGGCGATGGCCTTTCGGAGGCGGTATTGCAGGGAGGACTTGCCCAGGATTGAGAAGAATCGGTCTAATTCAGGCCCTTTTGTCTGGCCGGTGATAGCTGCGCGCAGGGGCATGAAGAGTTTCTTGCCCCGCAAGCCCGTTTTCTCGGGCAGAAGAGGTATCAGGGTCCGATAAAGCTCATCGCCTTCCGCGTCAGTATTATTGAGGAGATCAAGCAGGCTCAAAACAACCTTCCTTGTTTCGTCGTCGGCAAGAATCTGTAGCGCCCCGGCAGAGAGTTCATAGGCGCTGTCATCAAAAATTCGCAGATAAGTTCCTATTTCCGCCAGACTGGTAATATTATCCCGGACGGCGTCCAGAATCCGGTGGAGACGAGCCTCCTCAAGATGGGCATAACCGGCCTCCTTGATGAAGGGCTGCATATAACCGGTTAGCGTCGTCAGAGATTCCTTCCTGATATACAGGCTGTTGAGCCAGAGCAACTTGTCTTTATCGAAGATGGCGCCGCTTTTACCTGCCCGGTTGAGGGAGAAGCTCTCGATAATTTCATCAATCGTACAGACCTCCTTGCCTTCTCCGAACGAGGCGCCTAAGAGGGCGAGATAGTTGATTAACACCTGAGGAAGTATCCCCTGCTCACGAAACTCCCGGACGGTTGTAGATCCATGCCGCTTGCTGAGCTTCGATCGGTCCCATCCCAGGATCAGGGCGTGATGGGCGAATTGTGGGGGTGCAAAGCCGAGGGCCCGATAGAGAAGAAGCTGTAGGGCGGTGTTGGAAAGATGATCTTCCCCCCGGATCACATGGGTGATTTTCATGAGATGATCATCGATAACCACGGCAAAATTGTACGCCGGAATGCCGTTGGAACGGACAATAATGAAATCTCCCAGGGCGCTGCCCTCGAAACGCATGGGGCCCCTGATCAGGTCATGAAAGGTAATCGCCCCCGGGGGTACATGGAAGCGATAGGCCGCCGGCCGGCCTTCCGCCTCTAATCTTCTGCGGGTTTCGGCAGTCAGATTCCGGCACTTTCCCATGTAGCGAGGCATCATCTTTCGGGAAATAAGACTCAGTCTTTCCGTCTCCAACTCCTCGTCAGTGCAATAGCAGGGATAGACAAGTTCAGCGGCGATCAGCCTTTCCAGATGGGTCCGATAGAGTGATAATCTTTCACTTTGATGGTAGGGACCGCAAGGGCCTCCCTTGCCCGGTCCTTCATCCCATTCGATACCAAGCCAGGCCAGATCTTGCCGCAGATTTGCCTCGAAGACCTTGGATGTCCGGACCTGATCCGTATCCTCTATACGCAGGATAAAACTACCATGATAATGCTTCGCAAAAAGCCAGTTAAACAGGGCCGTGCGAGCGTTGCCGACGTGCAGTTCCCCCGTCGGGGAGGGAGCGAAGCGGACGCGGGGAAGTATATTCGTCATATTGTTGAATCCATTCCGTAAAAAAGTTGTCTGGCGGCGTCGAACGATCAGGTTGCTTAAAAACGTCCATTTGTCTCTATAGTTTCGACCAGGGCTATCGCCATGGCGGCAATGCCTTCTCCCCGCCCCACGAATCCCATCCCCTCATTGGTTTTGGCCTTGACGCTGACACTTTCCGGGATAAGAGCAAGCGCTCCGGCAATGTTATGAATCATTTCGTATATATATGGCCGCAACTTCGGTTGTTCCAGGATCACGGTAGCATCTACATTGGCAACCCGGTATCCTTTGCTGTACGTTATTTCCCTTACCTGGCCGAGCAGCAGGAGACTGGAGATGTCTTTAAAAGCAGGGTCATGATCCGGGAAATGGGCGCCGATGTCGCCTTCCCCGATAGCCCCAAGAATGGCATCGCAAATAGCATGGATCAGGGCGTCGGCGTCGGAATGCCCCAAAAGGCCCTGTTGATAAGGGATATTGACGCCGCCAAGGACAAGACGGCGACCTTCGGACCATCTGTGACTGTCGTATCCAATGCCGACTCTTACTTGATTTTCCACTATTTGTCCCCTGTCAGGATATCGTATTTCCTGATGATAACCGATATTCTGCCCAAGCGAGGTCCTCTGTTGTGGTGATCTTGATATTGTCGGGAATACTGTCGATCATTCTCACCGGTATCCCCATCCTTTCCACTAGCACGGCGTCATCGGTGCCGTAAAAGTTGTCTTCCTGCGCCTTTTGATGGGCGGCCACGATCGTCGCCCGCCGAAATGCCTGGGGCGTCTGGGCCATCCAGATCTGTTCCCGATCAAGGGTTTCTATCACCCTTTCTTCCCCGTCACACTGCTTGACCGTATCCCTTACCCGTACGCCAACGGCTACGGCCCCTTCCTGCATAGCTCCGTTCGCCGCTTTTTCGATCAAGGCGAGTGATACAAAAGGCCGGGCTGCGTCGTGAATAATGACGATTTCACAATCTGCCGACAGTGCTGCGAGTCCATTCCGGACGGAATCCTGTCTTTCCTTGCCGCCGGCAACGACCTTACGGATCTTGGTCATGGCAAAGGCATCGACAATGTCAGATTGAATCCTGGCCATATCGGCGGCGGGAACTACGAGGACAATATCCCCAATAACCGGGGCCTCCTGGAAGGTACGAAGGGTGTGAACAAGTAATGGGATACCCTGCAGGAGCAGATACTGTTTTGCCTTGCCGCTCTGCATGCGCCTGCCGGACCCGCCGGCGGGGATTACGGCCGTAATCTTCATCTTCGCGTTTGTCATGGTAATAAAAAGAGAGCCCGGATGCTTTTCTCTCATCCGGGCTCTGGAAAGTGTTTAGGATTTGGATGACAAGGCAAAGGGTTTCTTGTCGACGGCTAGGGATTTCATCTCGGAAAAGATCATGCGTCCCGCCGTAGTCTGAAGAACACTGGTAACCAGCACATCCACCACGGAACTCTGAAATTTCTGCGCGTTGTCAACGATGATCATTGTGCCGTCATCCAGATAGGCCACCCCTTGTCCAGGCTCCTTGCCTTCCTTGATAATCTTGACCGTCATGGTCTCGCCGGGCAGGACCACCGGTTTCAGGGCATTGGCAAGTTCGTTCACGTTGAGGATCTTTATGCCCTGCAATTCTGCTACTTTGTTAAGGTTAAAGTCATTGGTGAGGATCTTGGCATTGGTCTTTCTGGCTAACGCCACGAGTTTTGCATCCACCCCTTTGATCTTTGGGAAGTCCTGTTCTCCTATTTCGATCGTTATTCCCGCCATTTTCTGCATCCGGTTCAAGATATCAAGCCCACGCCTGCCCCGGGAACGTTTCAGGGAATCAGAGGAATCAGCGATATACTGCAACTCGTCAAGGACAAATCTGGGAACCACGAGCGTACCCTCGATAAAACCCGTATCACAGACGTCGGCAATCCGGCCATCTATAATGACACTGGTGTCAAGAACTCTGGCTTCGTCAGGCTCTTTGGCTTGTCCAAAACCGAATATATTGAATTCCTCTATTTTTTTCGATCCGAGAACCAATCCGAGGTATCCCATGATTCCCGTCAGGAGGGCGTATATCCAGGGAACGACTTCCTGATTTTGTTTGATATTACTTACAAAATTTAGACCATAGGCAAGAAGAAACGCGATGATAAGACCAACTACGCAGCCCACAACTCCCCCAAGGATAATCCTCAGGGAAAACTTTCTAATATCCTGTTCCATCTTGATGACGAAGAAAGCGATCGCTAACCCGATGATGAATCCCACGGGCCATGCCCACCACTGGCTGGGGGGATAAGTCAGGTAGGCTATAAAAAAACCGCTGATAGAACAGGCAGCAATAAGTATCATTCTGATAATCATTTGTTTTTCACCTCCTTTCTTTTTTGATTTGTCTAGATTGCTTTACGAAAAGCAGGAACCACCGTCGATATGGGTTCTTTGCCTTCCCTTGATAAATTGCTCGCAGCCTGTTGATTCAGATTACTGAATAGTGAAGATCGTTCGCAGATCCTCTTCGATTTTGGTTTCGTCCGACTTCGTTGCCACGGAAATTTCCTTGACCAGCAGGTTCTTTGCCGTATCCATCATCTTGCGCTCTCCAAAGGACAGGTTCTTGTCATTCTTCAAGATTAGCAGATCCCGGAGTACCCTGGCTATCTCGTAAACAGACCCGGTCTTGATCTTTTCGAGATATTCCCGATAACGCTTATTCCAGGTCTGCTTGTCGATCGTAACATCTTTATTTTTAAGAATATCATATACTTTGGAAATTTCTTTTTCAGAGATAACTTCGCGAAGACCCACAGACTTCGCGCTTTTTGTGGGAATCATGATCTTCATGCCGTTTCCCATGATCTTCAGGATGTAAAATGCCTGCTTGGTCCCCATGACTTCACGGTTCTCAATGTCCTCAATAACCCCGACGCCCTGCGCGGGATAAACTGCCATATCGCCTATCTTAAACATCTTACACCACCTAATATATTTTGAATTCAGCATGTTAACACAATATTCCACAATAGTCAATACATCATCATATATATTGATACATCAACCGTTTCAGGTCTTCATCGAATCTTTCGGAACCATCTTCAATGTATTCATCAATGAGAGCTTTCAGCCGTTGATACATAACGCTGTTGTCCAGATCGGACAATTGCCGGTAGATTCCCTGTCTCCTCCCCAACCGAAAGATCATTCTATCCTTCTGAGGCAGGGAAAAGTACCGGTCGATGACAGATAGAAGCCTTTCCTTTTCCTCGGGCAGCTTTCCCTCCAGCTCTTCAAGAAGATTAAGAATATGGTCGCTGACAAGGGTTGTTTGTGTTCCCTCGAGATGTTCGATAAAAAGGCGGATTTCTTTTAGTGTATGTTCATCCTCCGCAGGGGTGAACTCCCCGTTCTGCATCAGTTCATAAAGCCCCGTTCCTTTTACGACTTGCAGGGAGCGCAGCCGGACGTAGTCGGGATTGATGGCATTGATGACCTCTGCCGTGGCAATGGCGTGCTCTCTAGACCAACGTTCGCCCCCTAAGCCGGGGATAACATAGGCACAAAGGGAAATGCCCGCGGCAACAACCCGTTTACCTCCCTCGATATGATCGGCTGCCGTGGCCCCCTTGTTAATGAATTCCAGTAGCGGGTCGTAACCACTCTCTATACCGATGTGTATCCTCGACAAACCTGCGTCATGGAGTCTTTTTAATTCCGCTACGGTTTTCCTGGCGGCCGTTTTTGATCGGCAGTAGGAAGTGATTCGCTGTACATAAGGGAACTGGTCCTTGAGAAATGAAATGATCTCAACCAGATCGTCCGTTTTCAGAATCAGGGAATTGGCGTCCTGAAGAAAAACGGATGCCCCTCCCCAATGCAACCAGGCACAGACGGACCGGTAGCTGTCGTTATAGCCACTACCTTCATTGTAAATAAGGCGGACAAGAGAATCAGTAACCTCCCCGGCGCCACCGTATTTCCATGACAAGGCCTTTATGTCATCGGCGATGGCCCTGGCCTGCCGGATATCCTCTTTGACTTCCTCAACGGAGCGGAGTTCAAACTTTTTTCTCTGGTAGGTCCGGCAAAAGGCGCATTTATTCCATGGGCAATTACGGGTTACCCGAATCAGCAGGCTCTTTGCTTCACTTGGCGGCCGGATGGGGCCCTGTTCAAAAGATAATCCCATAAAATTTTATATTTCCTGACTTTTCATAGAAGCTGTAATGTAATCATGCGTAGCCTTATATTCAAGGAAGAAATAAAAGGGGATTTCTTGCCTTGTTGTTCTGGCGGATTTCAAAATCAATATATCCTTCTCCCTTTTTTTCAGATTTTCCTGCCAGACCAATGATTTCACTTTTTTTTATCCGGCTGTCCGCCTTAACGGATCTGTTTCCCAAGTTGGAATAAACGGTGGCAAATTGATTGTCATGCTTGATGATAATTGTTTCCCCAAAGTCCCTTAAGGGCGCCGAAAAGATGACTGTTCCCGTGGCCGCGGCGACAACGGGTGCGTGATCCCGCGCTGTGATGCGGATATGATTATTTACCATTCCATTGGGTTGACGTCCGAAATTGGCGGTAACACGGCCTCGCACCGGCCACGCGAATGATCCCTTCTCGGCAGAACTAACACCGGCCGGCGGTTGTGGCGGCTGTGCATCTATGGGCTTCTCTTTTTCCGTTCCTCCTGTTCTTTCCCGGACCGGCTTCTTTCCACCCGGGCTTACGGCAGCGGCGATTTTTTTCCCCTGATCCCTTGGCTTGAGTTCCTGTTGCAGGCTTGGGGAGGAAGCTTTTTTCCCTGTCTGAGTCTTTTTTTGAACGCCTTGGGGTTGCTGATTTTTTATTCCTGATTTTGGCGGTTTTTCAATATCCAGTACCTGAACGGCATCAGGAATAAACACCACGCTGTTTTCTTCCAGACGCCCCGGGCTTTTGATATGGTTGATCTCGGCAAGTTTCCCGGGGTTAGTGTTATAAGCGCGGGCAATATCCGAGATGGTTTCACCTTTTTTTACGCTGTGATATACCCCTTTGACCTTGTATGTATTACTCTGCTGACTGGCGCAGGCAATGATGAAAAGGCACACGATGGCTAAAAACAGGATTCTGTGTCTCATATGAAAAAAGAGAATAATATCGTGAAAAACAGCGGGAAAGGTTTCGGTTCAGGCGTTCCAGCCATGATCACCAATAAGATCGACAAAGCGGCATCCACACATAGCCTCGGTCTTTATTTCATTAACGTCTTCGGACAGACGCGTAATTCTTAACAGCTCCTGGCTGACGCGGCTGCCGGTGGGAATAATCAGCCGGCCGCCGATGGCAAGTTGTTCCAGGAGGATCCTGGGAACCTTCGGCGCCCCGGCGGTAATGATAATCCCGTCGAAAGGCGACTCCTCCCGCCAGCCATAGGTACCGTCGCCTACCCGGATAGCCACATTAAAATAATTCAGGAAATCCAAGTTTTTTCTTGCCCCCGCCGCCAGCGAGGCTATCCTTTCGATGGAAAAGACCCGTTCAGCCAACTCTGCTAAAATGGCGGTCTGATAGCCGGAGCCGGTGCCGATTTCCAGCACCTTCTCCTTTCCCGTCAGGTTCAGAGCCGCCGTCATGAGGGCAACGATGTAGGGCTGAGAGATTGTCTGACGATCACCTATGGGCAGGGGGTTGTCGTTATAGGCCTGATCGATGAGACCCTCATCAACGAAAAGGTGGCGATGAATCTTTTCCATGACCCTGAGCACTCGCTCGTCAGTAACTCCCCGAGCCCGGATCTGGGTATCCACCATTTTCATTCTTTGTTTCAGGAAGCGATCCATTATTCCCTATTCCCCGAGAGCTGTTTTTTTTTCGGAGGAATACGGTAAAATTCCTCCATGCGGTGATGACTTCTCAAACCCATGGCCTCCCGGGTAACGATCAGATAATAATACCGCAACTGGGCATGATCGCAGAGGCGATTGTATTGAAGAATCATCTTATTAATGTCCTTGAGGGCCTTTCCTTTCGCCTTTTTGAGGTCATCATGGTTGGGGTCCCCGCCCAACCGATCCTCCAGACTTCTCATGTATTGATGATTTTCCTCAATAACCTGCGCCATCCGCTGAAGCTTGACAATGGCCTTTGCTACGCTTTCTCCGGTCCGTCCCAGGACGACGGCCCTTTCCTTGAGGAATTCCTCCTTCAGGATTTCATCGAATGTTATTTCCTTCATATGTGGAGCTTATATTTCCCAAGTCTTAATTCACACAAGGGATTCTACCACTTAACCGGAATATGATCAATACAAAAGCGCCACTGTAACCATAGATCCATCCATGTTTTTTCGATAAAACCTGAATGAGTGATGCGGGAACAGTCGGGGCAGAAAAATTATTCTGAAAAATTATTCTTGACTTCCTTAATAAACCGTGAATTAATACACCCTCACAAATTGCGACAAGGAGCAGTTAAACAACAAGATGGGTAGCAAGATCGCGCGGAACAGCTTTTATTTTTGGTATTATTATTTTGGCGCCCCGGACTGCCTATCGCTCAGGAAAACGTAAAACCATAAAAAAATAGAAAAATGAGCCATGGGTGGAACGGAATGTCCCCCGTGGCTTTTTTGTTTTTGTAAGGCCATGGGACGGCGAAGGTTCCCATGGCCTTACTTATTTGGAGGTCTAAGCAATGATTATCATCATGAAGAAGAGTGCCACAGAAATACAGATCGATGCCGTTATCGGCTGGATCGAATCGGTGGGCTACCGGGCCCACCCATCCCAAGGGGTGGAAAGAACAATCATCGGCATTGTCGGTGATGACCGGGGCAAGGCGCAACTGAAATCGGCGGAGCACCTGCCGGGCGTGGAAAATATCATGCCCATCCTGAAACCTTACAAGCTTGCCAGTCGCGAATCGCGGGACGGCAATACGATTGTCCGCGTCGGGGAGGTGGAGATCGGGGGCCCCGATTTTGTCGTCATGGCCGGTCCCTGTTCCATCGAAAGCGAGGAACAGCTCCTGGAGAGCGCCTACATCGCCCGGAAAGGGGGCGCCCAAATCCTACGGGGAGGGGCTTACAAGCCGCGCACCTCCCCATACAGTTTCCAGGGCATGGAAGAGGAGGGACTCAAAATCCTTAAAAAGGCTCGGGAAAAAACTGGACTCCCCGTGGTGACGGAGGTTATGAACACGACGGACGTGGATCTGGTGGAGCAATACGTAGATATCCTCCAGATTGGAGCCCGGAACGTCCAGAACTTCGCTCTCCTGAAGAAGGTGGGGCAGGCAAGAAAACCCGTCCTCCTCAAGCGGGGCATGATGAGCACCATCGAGGAACTCCTTATGGCGGCAGAATATATCCTTGCCGCCGGTAATGACAACGTGATCCTCTGTGAACGGGGAATCCGCACTTTCGAGACGGCAACCCGCAATACCCTCGATATCAGCGCCGTACCCGTCCTGAAGGAACTGACCCATCTGCCGGTCATCGTCGATCCCAGCCATGCCGCCGGTCACTGGAAATATGTTAAACCCCTGGCCCGGACAGCCGTTGTGGCCGGGGCGGACGGGTTGATCATCGAGGTCCATCCGGAGCCGGAAAAGGCCATCTCCGATGGCGCCCAGTCCCTGAAACCGGAAAAGTTCTATGAACTCATGGAGGAAGTACGCATCTTGTCCAAGGTCATGAAGGATCAGATCGAGGTGACACGATGAACCGATTCAAGGTCAGCATCGAAAAAAAGATCTCCCGCTCCTATGATGTCTATATCGGCCAGGACATCCTGGACCGGGCCGTTCTGCTTATCGCCAAAGGAAGCTGGGCTAAAAAATATTTCCTGATCACGGATACTAATGTATCCGAACTCCATGAACAGAGGGTTATGGACGTTTTCAAAAAGATGGGACTACCCGTGGAAGTGATTATTTTACCGGCGGGAGAGAGAACCAAGACCATGCCGACCGCCGTCGCTCTCGCGGAAGAGCTGCTCCGTCGCGGCGCCGACCGCACCTCCGGTCTTATTGCCATGGGCGGTGGCGTGGTGGGCGATCTGACGGGTTTTGTCGCCTCCATCTTCATGCGGGGCGTTCCTTACCTCCACATACCCACTACCCTCTTGGCTCAGGTGGACAGCAGCATCGGCGGCAAGACGGGTGTTGATCTGCCGGCGGCGAAGAATATGCTGGGAACCTTTCATCAGCCCAAGGCGGCCTTCACCGACCTGTCCTTCCTTAGGACGCTCCCCGGTAACGAATTCAAAAACGGTCTGGCGGAAATAGTGAAATGCGCCATTATCGACGATCCCGGCCTCCTGGATCTTCTCGAAGAAAAAGCGGCGGACTTGAAGCCTGACGGCGATCTGGCCGCCCTGATTCCCATCGTGATGAGAACCTGTGAAATCAAGAAGAAAATTGTCGAGATCGATGAGCAGGAGCATGGTTTGAGAAGAATCCTCAATTTCGGTCATACCCTGGGACATGCCATCGAGGCGGAAGCCGATTACTCCATCCCTCACGGTGAAGCCGTCTCCATCGGCATGGCGGTGGCCCTTGTCCTTTCGGAGCGGCTTGGACACCTGCCGGCCGCCGACCGGGATAGGATCATCCGTCTCCTGCAAAAGACAGGTCTTCCCGTCCGCATGCCCGCAGGTATGGGCAGCAACGGCGTCCTGGCCAGAATGCAGCGGGATAAGAAGAAGGAGGGAAATGTTGTTCACTTCGTCCTCCTGAAAAGCCCCGGGATGCCCTTTGTCAACGGTGGCGTCCCGGATAGCCTGATCAGGGAGATTATTGAAAGGCTGTAAACAATGTGGAAAAACAAAGTAAAATCAATGATTATGAGGTGCATTTCCTGATGGAAAAAACGCTTGAACAACTTCGAGAAGATATCCGAGCACTCGACGGAGACATTTTGCGGCTTCTCAATGAACGGGCGGCCCGCTCCGTGGAAATCGGTCAGGTAAAGCGTTCCTGTGGCATCGATGTTTACAGTCCTGCCCAGGAATCCCGGGTCTTTGATTTTCTGAGGAAGTACAATACCGGGCCCTTGAACGATGCCGCCATCAGAGAAATTTTCCGGGAGATCTTTTCATCCTCTCGGGCCTTGCAGGGGCCCCTGACAGTAGCTTATTTAGGACCGGAGGCCTCATTCAGCCATTTGGCCGCCCTTGCCAATTTCGGTCACAGTGCGGAGTTGGCCCCTGCCGGGACGATCGATCAGGTCTTTGACCGTGTGGAGAGAGGAAACATCGCCCTGGGAATTGTCCCGGTCGAAAATTCGACAGAAGGTTCCGTAGGGCATACCCTCAGAAGATTGATCACGACATCGCTGGATATTAGGGCGGAAGTATTCCTGAGGATTTCCCAGTGCCTGATGTCTCATTGTTTAAAGAAGGAGGACATCAGCAGGGTTTATTCCCATCCTCAGGCTTTTGCCCAGTGCCGGAACTGGCTCCGGGAAAACCTGCCGCAGGCCGAACAATTGGAGACCACCAGCACCTCGGAAGCGGGAGAGCGGGCGCATCGCGACCCGGAGGGGGGGGCGGCGGTGGGAAGCCTCCTGTCGGCAACGATCCACGGGCTGTCCATCCTGACGGAGGATATCGAGGACAATCCCGCCAACACCACCCGCTTCCTGGTCATCGGTAAGGGTAAAACTGGAAGGACGGGACAGGACAAGACATCGATCCTCTTCGGAACTCCCCATGTCCCAGGGGCCCTCTTTCAGGCCCTGGAAATATTCGCCCGGGAGCGGATAAACCTGCTCCGGATCGAGTCCCATCCCCTGCGGGACCGGATGTGGGAATATCTTTTCTTTGCCGATTTTGCCGGTCATCGGGATGATGAACAGGTTAGGCTGTGTTTGCAGGATATTGAAGGTAGGGCTACATTTCTCAAAATCCTGGGTTCCTATCCCCGGGGGGAGGAGACGACGTGATTTGCGCTTCCCTGGTGGCCGAGACGATGGAAACGGCCCTGGAAAAAATGACCACCGGTTTCCGCCATGCCGACCTGCTGGAATTGCGGATTGACCTGATTGCCGATCTGGACCTGCCGGTCCTCGTGAAAGCGAAAACGGGCCCGGTCCTCATTACCAACCGACGGTGGGAGGAAGGGGGAGGTTTTCGAGGGACCGAGGAAGAGCGGATATTTCTTCTTTGTGAGGCTGTCCGCTTTAAGGCGGAATACGTGGACATCGAAGCCGCCACGGACGATGGCCTGGCCCGGCAGGTTCTTGGCGCTGTGGCAGGGCAGGGAAGTCACACCAGAATAATTGTTTCTTTTCATGATTTTAACGCCACCCCGACGGGGGGCGCCTTGCGCCGGATATGGGGCTCCTGCCGGGAAAAGGGCGGCGATATCGTAAAGATTGTAACCCATGCCCGGCACAGCGAGGACAATCTCCGGGTTTTGTCCCTGATCCCCTACTCCCGAAAAAAAGGGCAGGACATTATCGCCTTCTGCATGGGGGAACAGGGGCGGATCAGCCGGATCATGGCCCCGCTGTTGGGATCGTACCTCGCTTTCGCCTCCTTGGACAAGGGGGAAGAGGCGGCGCCGGGGCAGATGACTGTCGAGGAGATGAAGCAAATCCTGAGAATTTTGGTATAGAGTCGGAATTGCCCGGGATAGTCTATCTTCGAGTACCAAGTACCGAGTTCCGATCTATTCGAGGGGAATTTTCCCTCTTTGTCAGAGGGGGATTTAGGGGGATTTTGTGAAGGATATTTTCAGGTGAAAAGAAAAGATCAGGGAAAACTCTTTGCCCTTTTCGGCAATCCCGTCGGTCACAGTCTCTCCCCCTGGATGCACCGGACCGCCTACGAGGAGATGGGAATTGCGGCCAGGTATAAGGCTTGCCGGGTGGAAAATGCCGGCGAAATCGTCCCCATGATGAAATCATTGGGGATTGACGGGTCAAGTGTCACCCTGCCCTTCAAAGAAGCGATCATCGGGAGCCTGGATGAAATCACGGCAAGCGCCCGGACCATCGGCGCCGTCAATACCATTTTCACCCGGGAAGGCAGGCTTATCGGGGACAACACGGACTGGGTCGGACTGGTTCGGGATCTGAGGAATTATTTGCAAATCAAGGGGAAAACCTTCGCCGTCCTCGGGGCTGGGGGGATGGCCCGGGCCGCTGTCTTCGGCCTTCTTCAGGAGAGAGGAATTCCGGTGATCTTCAATCGGACGCAGGAGCGGGGCGCAGCCCTGGCCCGGGATTTTAACAGTCTGTCCCTGCCTCTTGACGCCCTGGGCGACTTCCGGGCCGAAGCTTTGATCCAGACCACCCCGGTCGGCATGTCCCCCAATACAGACCGATCGCCCCTGAAAAGGGAGATCCTGACAAACTTCCGCTATGTCATGGATGCCATTTACAACCCCCTGACAACGAAGCTGCTCAGGGATGCGAAGGAGATGGGCTGCCTGACAATCAACGGTGTGGGTCTCTTTGTACACCAGGGGGCAGAGCAGATCCGGATCTGGACGGGCCGGGAACCGCCCCTTGCCACGATGCGGCAAACAGTTCTCGCTGCCCTCCAAGGCGGGCAACCTGAAGATTGAATATGTCCATTAAAGGTAAAAATTGATGGAAACTATAGAAATCAGACCCCTGCCCCATCCCCTGGAGGCTGCCGTGATCATGCCCGGCTCCAAGAGCCACACCCAGCGGGCACTAATTCTGGCGGCGATTGCCGCCGGGAAATCCATCCTCCATAACCCCCTCGTGTCGGAGGACACCTCCTATCTCATCTCCGCCCTGAAATCTCTGGGTACGGACATCAGCAGCCGCGCCGGGGGTCTTTACATCGCCGGTGCCGGAGGCTGCCTGGCCGATCCGGGCAAAGAGATTTACCTGGGGAATAATGGCACGGCCATGCGCATGCTGACCGGCCTGGTTGCCATCGGCCCGGGGACTTTCACCCTGACGGGAGGCGAACGCCTGCGGGAAAGACCCCTCGAACCGCTTCTGGAGGCCCTGAGAAATCTCGGCGTCGATGCCCGGGGCCGCGACCGGGAAGGCTATCCCCCCGTTCTTATCCGGACGTTGGGGTTGCGGGGGGGCACGGTAATCCTCCGGGACATCGAAAGTAGCCAGTACATCTCATCCCTCCTGATCTCTGCCCCCTATGCAGCAGGTGATACGCTCATCGAATTGGCCGGTCGTATCCCATCCCTGCCCTATGTCAACATGACCGTCGCGGCCATGAAGGAATTTGGCGTGGAAGTGCAAACAGCAACTCCCTGCCGTTATAGTGTAAAAGGCAATCAGTGCTATCGGGGAATAAGCTGCCGGATTGAAGGCGATGTCTCCAGCGCTTCCTATTTTTTCTTGGCCGCCGCCCTCTGCCAGGGAAAGATACGGGTCGAAAACGTCAATCCCCAAAGCCTGCAGGGCGATATCGGCTTCCTTTCCCTCCTGGAAGATGCAGGCTGTTTCGTTAATCGGAAGGGAAACGGGGTTGAACTGACAGGCCGGCCTCTGCCCGGAGGAGACCTTGTCTTCGATCTCAAGGATATGCCCGACATGGTTCCTACGCTGGCCGTTCTCTCCGCATTGCGACCGGGACGGACGGTCATCGCCAATGTGGCCCATCTTCGCCTGAAAGAAAGCGACCGCCTGGCGGCCGTTGCCACGGAGCTGAGAAAAACGGGGATTCAGGTTGAAGAACGGCAGGACAGCCTCGTCATCACCGGGGGGCAGCCCCAGGTCGCAGAAATTGAGACCTACAACGATCACCGGATTGCCATGAGCTTTGCCATCTTGGGTTTAGCCGTCCCGGGAATGATAATAAAGAACCCCGCTTGCGTGGATAAATCCTTCCCGGGTTTCTGGAAAGAGCTGGATAAGTTATATCGTAAATGATAACGAAGATTTGTCATATGGTGGACAATCATTTTTTCATATTATGTCTGAAGCACGGATTGGGCCCGGACTTATGAATATCATCTTGATGGGATACCGCGGCTGTGGGAAGACCACTGTCGGCAGGATCGTGGCGGAAAAGTTACAGCGCCCGTTTTTTGATACCGATGCTTTGATCCAGGAGCGCCTGGGAAAGACGATTCGGGAGATCGTCGCAGACGGGGGATGGAAGGCCTTCCGTGCGTTGGAAAGGAGTGCTGTCGAGGAACTCGCCGGAAGGGAAGGGTGCATAATTGCTGTGGGCGGCGGCGCCGTCCTTGATCAGCAAAACGTGAAAGAACTCAAACGGAATGGGTTCTTCCTCTGGCTGACGGCTGATGCGGCGACCATCGAGGGACGTCTAAGGAACGACCGGGTGAGCAACGCCCAGCGCCCCTCCCTTTCCGGAATGGATACGGTTGCGGAAATAGAGATCATGCTGCGGGAACGTGAACCTGTCTATCGGTTGGTTGCCGACCGGGCCATAGATACCACCGCGCGGTCGGTGGATGAAGTTGCCGCTGCAATCATAGCAGGTTGAAACAGGAGAGGAAAAGATATGTCAGGAAATACAGCGGGCGCACTTTTTCGTGTTACCACCTGGGGGGAATCCCATGGCCCCGCCCTCGGGGCGGTCATCGATGGATGTCCACCGCTCCTGGAATTGACGGAGGCGGATATCCAGGCGGAATTGGACCGGCGAAAACCGGGCCAGACTGAGGCGTCGTCTCCCCGAAAGGAGGGCGACCGGGTCGAGATCCTCTCGGGGGTCTTTGAGGGAAAAACGACGGGAACCCCCATCTCTCTTATCATCTGGAATCGTGACGTCAGAAGCGGGGACTACGAAGCCCTCCGGAATGTCTTCCGGCCGGGGCACGGGGATTATACTTACGAGCGGAAATACAGCATCCGGGATCACCGGGGCGGGGGAAGGGCTTCCGGACGGGAAACGGCCGCCCGGGTCGCCGCCGGGGCGGTCGCCCGGAAAATCCTCGCCCGGGAAGGGATCATGGTTGGGGCCTATACCCTTGCCTTGGGAGGCGTGAGAGCGGAAGCCGGAATCATTGCGGAGGCGGGGCGGAATCGCTTTAACTGTTCCGACCTTGCCGCGGCGACAAAAATGGAAGCGGCGCTGAAGAAGGCACAAAAGGCAGGGGATACCCTGGGAGGGATCGTGGAGATAATAGTGCAGGGTTGCCCCGCCGGTCTCGGCGCCCCCGTCTTTGACAAACTGGACGCCGATCTGGCCAAGGCTCTCATGGGTATCGGCACGGTTAAAGGGGTGGAAATTGGCGCCGGTTTTGCCGCCGCGGGTATGACGGGCTCGCAATGCAATGATCCGCTCCTTCCTTCCAGCTTTGCCGCCAATAACGCCGGGGGAGTCCTGGCGGGGATCGCCAGCGGCCAGGATCTCGTGATCCGGGCGGCCTGCAAGCCCATTCCCTCCATTACCAGGGAGCAGGATACGGTGGACGTAAATGGAAATCCCGTAAAACTGACTATTGGCGGCCGCCATGACGTGTCCGTCATTCCCAGGATTCTCCCCGTCTGCGAGGCGATGGTCTGTCTGGTCCTGGCCGATCATCTCCTTAGACAGCGCGCCGTTACCGGTTTTCAGCGTCGTGAAAGGGAAGGGCGGGGTTAAAAGTGAGATCAGATAAATTTCCGATCGGGATCATCGGCGGCACGGGTGGGATGGGCAAATGGTTTGCCTCCTTTTTTAAACAGGAAGGTTATTTCGTACAGATTGCGGGGCGTAACACCGGCCCCGACTCCCGGCAGATGGCGGCGGATTGCCCGGTGGTTATAGTAAGCGTCCCCATAGAAGCGACGGACGCGGTAATCCGGAAGATAGGCCCCTGCATGCTCCGTGAATCCGTACTCATGGATCTAACCTCCCTGAAGGAGGTCCCCGTCCGGGCTATGCTGGAGACCTCCGTTTCCGAGGTCATTGGCCTCCACCCCCTCTTCGGCCCCCGCGTTGCCTCCCTGGACGGCCAAAATATCGCGGTCTGCCCCGCCCGGGGGAAACGCTGGCTGTCCTGGCTGAAGGATATCCTGGAGAAAAACGGGGCCAACCTTATGGAGACCACGCCGGAAGGGCATGACAAGATTATGGCCCTTGTCCAAGGCCTGAATCACTTCAACACCGTCATGATGGGGCTGACCCTGGCCGAGTCGGGCGTCTCCCCTGAGGAGCTGCGACGTTTTTCCACGCCTGTCTTCCGGGAACGGCTCGATCATCTGGACCGGATCATTGCCCATCCTGGCCTCTACGCCCACCTTATCGCCGGAAATCCCCACACGGACAAGCTCCTGACTTCATACAGGAAGAATCTCGGTGAACTCCTGGCGTTTCTTCAAAGCGGCGATGTCGCCGCCCTGACGAAAATGATTAAGAGCTTGTCCGTAAAGAACGTTGCCTGATATTGCGCCGAGATTTACGTCAGATTTTTCTGTGTCGATTGAGTGAAACCGCAGGCGTAGCAGCTCTACGGTGAGGATTTTACGAATGAAACACGGGAAAAGATGGCGTGAATATGGGATGCGAGCCGGTAAGGACTATCGATAGAATCATTGACATTATTTTTTAAAAATGAGATATTGATAACCGGTTCTGTGAGGGAATGGGGCCAATGGATACATGTTTGAAATATTTGGTACAGACGGGAAACCAGTCGGTAAGTGGTTTCAATCACATTGTATCGATTGGCAAGATAAGGTTAATCAAAGAAACTAGAAATTCGACTCTTTAAAAGGTCAAGGAAGAAGAAATGCTCAAGACAACTAAATTCTGTTTGTCAATAATGCTTTTTACCCTTCTGTCTGCGGCAGTTTGTCACGGGCAGGCTGTCTTTCTTGCAAGAAAAGCCCTGGGGGCCGTGCAACATCTGACCAGCTCCGTTACCGGCAGCAGTAGCGGCGAAGCGCAGCAACAGGAAGTTGGTTCTGTTCTCCTGGAGGCCGATGCGAACAAGGTATACGCAACTGCCCTGCGGATTATTCAGGGAAACCCGAAATTCCAAATCATAGCCAGGGATGATGGAAGCAAGAAAATCGATTTTACCGATGGCAAAAGGGATGCGGTCATCAGCGTGAGCCAACTCCAGGATAATATCGCACAGATTCTCGTAAGCTCCGTTACTACATCGGGGAAAAAGGAAGATCCTTCCTTTGTTGTGAATGGGATCTTGAAGGTATGCAAGGAAATGAATGTTCAATGCTCCCTGTCCCGAAACTGAAAATACGTAAGCAGTCTTTATCTGTCCCAAGCCAAAGTTATCTTGACAACATGTGTAAATACTTGCCGGAAATCATAGCTTCCTCCACAAATTGCCAAACACAATGAATGTTCTGGATTTCAATAAATAATGGACTATCTCTCGGTAAAATGAAGGGTATTTATAGGCCGATCCAGATGGCCAGCCGATAGGCAATCAGACCGAAGAAAAAGGACATGCTTAACATTAGGGCAAAAGAGGCCCCGAACCACGTCCAGTTTCCCATCTCCCGCTTCATGACTGCCACCGTTGCCGCACAGGGAATGAAAAGCATGATGACCACGAGAAAGGCAAGGGCCGATGCCGGAGTCATGACCGCAGGCAGAACCCGCACCAGTCCCTCATCGCCTACCCCATAGAGGACGCCCAGGGTGGCAATGGCGTTTTCCTTAGCCACGATGCTCGTCAGCAGGGCCGTCATCATCTTCCAGTCCAGCCCCAAGGGCCGCCCCACCGGTTCGATAAACTGTCCAATTCCCGCCAGGAGACTGTCTTCCACCCGGCCGTGGGGAAAATAGGATAGCACCCATACGAGCACCGAAACCGCAAGAATCACCGTTCCCGCCCGCCTGACAAAGGCGATGGTCCGATTCCAGATAACCATACCGATGGTCCGCATGTCCGGTTTGTGATACAGAGGCAGCTCCATGATGAAGGGCATGGGCTCGTCCTTGAGGACGAAACGGTTGATGATCATGCCCGTCATGCCCAAGATCAGGATATTGGCCGCCATGAGGGACCAGGAGACAACTGCGGCGTGTTTAGCAAAGACGGCCGCCGTAACGAAGGTCAGGACGGCCAGCCGGGCGGTACAGGGAATAAAGGGGGAAAGAAAGATGGTCAGGAGCCGCTCTCTTTTCGATTCCACGATACGGGCTCCGAGGATCGCCGGTACATTGCACCCAAAACCCAGGCACATGGGGATGACGCTCTTGCCATGGAGTCCGATCAAGTGCATGAAACGGTCCATGACAAAGGCCGCCCGGGCCATATAGCCCACGTCTTCGAGAATAGCCAGGACAGCGAAGAAGATGACGAGGATGGGCAGGAAGGTCAAGACGGAACCGGCGCCGCCGATGATCCCATCTACCACCAGCCCCTTGATCCAGGGAGGGAAAGACATCAATGACGGCTGTATCTGGCGGGCAAAGGCACTCACCAGCCATTCCAGGCCCTTTTGCAGGGGATAGCCGACCTTGTAGGTCACAAAAAAGACGCCGGCAAACATCGCCAGGAGGATCGGAATCCCATAGAGGGGACGGGTCAGGACATGGTCGAGGCGATCCGTCATGACCACCTGCCCCATCTTGAACCGGGAGACGGCGGAACGGGTCGCCTCCTCGATCCAGTCATAACGACCCCCGACCACGGCATGGAGAGAATCTTCGTGCTTGAGCAGGATCGCCTTGAGCTGGTTCCAGATCTCCGGCGGAACTGATTCCTCTATCTTTTTAGATATTTCCTTGTCTCCCTCCATGAATTTAGTAGCCAGCCAGGTATGCCGTGTTTGGACGGTAAGGTTATTACGGAGGAGGTCTTTAATCTCCAGGAAGACTTCCTGATGATCAGCGGCAATACCGGGTAGCCGGGGCTGATAGGACAGCTCACCCCGGTCCAGAGAGATAATGCGGTTGATCAGTTCCCTGAGACCCTGATTCTTGGAAGCGACCATCCCGATGACCGGGACGCCGAGGGACCGTTCGAGGGCATGGATGTCAATGCGAACACCCTGGGTCTCCGCCACGTCGATCATATTGACGGCCACAATCACCGGCGGCCCGAGGAGCAGAAGTTCGGTAAGCAGATAAAGGCTTCGATCGAGGGCGGCGGCGTTGGCAAGCAGCACGATCACATCGGGACTCTCGTTCAGGATGAAGTCGCGGGCGACCCGCTCCTCCTCCGAGAAGGCCGTGAGGCTGTAAGTACCGGGAAGATCGACGATGCAGAGGTCTCCTTCCTGGCAGACAAGGGCACCTTCCTTTTTTTCCACGGTCTTGCCCGGCCAGTTGCCGACATGCTGAGAGAGTCCCGTCAGGATATTGAACACCGTCGATTTGCCCACATTAGGCTGACCTGCGAGGGCCACGAGGATTCTTTTCTTCGGTTCCGGGGCTCTTTCCGCTTCCGTCGCGGAAATCGTACGACAAACAATAATCTTTTCCCCTTCCCCATGTCCCAGGGCAATTCTTGTTTCCCCGACCAGGACCATAACCAGACCGCTGCTGTTACGGATCATCCTGATCTTGGCATTCAAAGAAATACCCATACCGGCCAGGCGTCCGGCCAGGTCCCGGCCCCCGGCAAGGGAGAGGATAATGCCTTCCTCTCCATCCGCCAAGGCGGTCAGGGGGAGGGCGTTATCATTATTCATTATCTTATCCATAACTGTTATCAGATTACTTGAATCTTTTTATAATAATGGCGAGGGGAGATGTCAATGGTTATGACATCTTGACAGGCATGAAAAGCCGATTGTTACAAAAGCAGGCCAGCCCCCGCGATCCGCAACCAGCGCCGCTGGTTTCTATAGTCGGGACAGATTTCTCCGACCAGGGACCAGAAACGGGGCGAATGATTCTTTTCCCGAATATGGGCCAGTTCATGAACCACGACATAATCAATGACAGACGGCGGCGCCATCATGAGCCGCCAGGAGAAAGCAAGACGGTTATCAGCGGAACATGAACCCCAGCGCGACCGGGCCCTGCTGATGCGAACCGAGCGGGAATTACAGCCCATAATCCCTTCATAAGCCCTGACCCGGTCCGGCAGAAATGACGAAGCCGCCTGCTGATACCAGGTCCGGAGTGAGTCCTTTCCCGAGGCGGCGACGCATGGGGAAAGGATAAAACTGCTACCGTCGAAGGTCAGATTGTCACCATTAAGATTGATCCCATTTATAATTACCGGATAGGCGACGCCGAGAAATAGCGCCTTGTCGCCGGCGGCAAGGGCTTCGCTCCTCGTGATCTCCCGAGGAACCTGTAGCGCCAGCGTTGCCAGCTTTTGGCGGATCCAGGGCAGTTTGCGTTGAAAGAATCCGTCTATCTCAGCATGCGGGACGGGATAAGGGGCCTGGATTACGACCATCCCTCCCGGTTTCACGGTAAGGGACAGGGTTTTCTTCCTCTTTTTGCTGCGTACCAGTTGGTAAGTAAGGTCCACTATATCTTTTTTTCTAATGCCTCTCTTCAAGATTAAAGATGCACCGGCAACCTTTCTTATGGTAAGAAGCTAAAAAAAGCCAATACTATTTTTATCGAAGTAGAAAGGATCCTTATGGAAACTGATCATCGCCCCTGGGGTTACTATGAGGTTCTGGCCGACGCTCCGGATCACAAGGTCAAAAGGATTGTCGTCTATCCCGATAAACGTCTGAGCCTCCAGCGCCACCACCGCCGCTCCGAGCATTGGTATGTCTTTCAGGGACAGGCTTTGGCGACCATTGACGGCAAGGAGATTCCCCTGATCCCGGGTCAGGCCGTGGACATCCCCGCGGGAGCCAGCCACCGTATCGCCAACCGGGGCGCTACGGACGTCGCCTTTATCGAGGTACAGACAGGTAATTATTTCGGAGAGGACGACATCGAGCGGATCGAGGACGACTTTGGAAGATCCTGAGGTTTTTTCAAAGGACGACTTCCATCCCCCCGTGGACTGCAAAGCACTTTAAAGATGCTTGCTGATCCCGGATGAGGTTGCGGCTACGCTCCACGATGTCATCCACTCCTGCGTCGTCTCGTTCCTGATTATGATGAAAGAGGCCCAGTGTCTTCACACGGGCCTCGATAGCCAGGCGGACCGCATCGTTATAGGTGGAATGTCCCCATGTCTTCTTATAATCATCTTCCCTGAATTCGGCGTCATGGATGAGGAGATCGGCGTCCGCTGAAAACTGAACATAATCCTCGAAACCCAGGCCGCCGGTATGGACATAGCCCAATTCATTATCCGTCAGGAAGACGAACGCTTTCCCGTCTTCTTCAAACCGGTATCCCATCCCCTGATTGGGATGGCTCAAGGGAAAGGAGGTCACGGTCATGGTATTGATGGTAAAACTGGTTCCGCAGGTTTGGTGGTAAAGAAGATCGCAACGGATGTCGTGATATTCGATAGGAAAATGCGGGGCGACCATTACCTGGGAAATCATGTCCTTGATGGAGATCTGGGCAAAGGGACATCCGTACATACTGATCTGGGTACCCTTGAAATAGATGGGCTTGAAAAAGGGAAATCCCAGGAGGTGATCCCAATGGGCATGGGTAAAAAACATGTTGTAATCGCGCCGCCCCGCTTCCATCAGGGCATTGCCCAGGCGCCTGATTCCCGAACCGGCATCGACAATGATAATATCATCTTCTTTGGTCCGGATTTCGAGACAGGTCGTGTCGCCCCCATATTTGAGGTATTCCGGACCCGATACGGGAATAGAACCCCTCGCACCCCAGCAACGGATGATCATAGCTGATCCTTTTTATAGAAGATTTTTCTCATTATCGGCTTGAGCAGGTCTTGTCAAGCTGTAATTCATGTGTATATTAGGCAACATTGGCAGGCTCTCCAAAAAGCTGCCGGCTATTTCAAATCATCTAACGTAAAGGAGCAACGATATGGCAACGATCAAGATTAAGGGAATGTCCTGCCAGCATTGCGTGATGGCCGTCACGAAGGAATTGATGAAACTGGAGGGACTGAAAAATGTGCAGGTCAGCCTGGAGAATGGCGAGGCAACCTTTGAAGAAGAGAAACCGGTGGCAGCAAACCTGATCCGGGAGGCCGTCGAAAAAGCGGGGTATGACGTTGCCTGAGGAAGGGTTGCAGGAAACCACCGTCTCCGTGGGAGGCATGACCTGCGCTGCCTGTGTGCGGAGAGTGGAGCGGGCGCTGCAATCCCTGGACGGCGTGGCGGAAGCCTCGGTCAATCTGGCAACGGCCCGGGCGACAATCAGGCATCGCCCCCAGTGGGTGGGCCTGGAAGGCGTCGGTGCCCTCATTACGGAAACGGGATACGAGTATCTTGGCATTCCCGATGAATTCCGCGAAGATCCGATTGCCACGGCCCGGGAAAAGGAAATAGTGGATCTGAAAATTCGCTTCGCCGTCGGCATGGCGCTCAGCGTCGTGATCTTTTTCGGTTCTATGCAGCACTGGTTTCCCTTCCTCATGGCTATCCCCAGGCAGCCGCTGCTGATAGTCTTGTTCCTGCTGACGACCCCCGTCGTCTTCTGGGTGGGCAGCCGTTTCTTCATCGGGGCGATCAAGGCCGCCCGACAGGGGACAACGGACATGAATACCCTGGTTGCCGTCGGGGCCTTCGCGGCCTACGCCTATTCCACCCTGGCCACTTTCGTCCCCCAGATGTTCACCCGCTCGGGCATTGCGCCCCACGTCTACTACGACGGCGCTGCCCTGATCGTTACCCTGATCATCCTGGGCCGGCTCCTCGAAGCGAAGGCAAAGGGGAAGACCTCGGCGGCCATCCAGCGCCTCATGGGGCTCCGGCCCAAGACCGCCCGGGTCATCCGTAACGGCGCCGAGCAGGATATCCCCATTGAGGGGATCATCAGGGGCGATCTCCTGCTCGTCCGCCCCGGAGAGAGAATTCCAACGGACGGCGTGATCGTCGCCGGATCATCGAGCATCGATGAATCCATGCTCACCGGGGAGAGCATGCCCGTCTCCAAAGGGCAGGGCGCCCCCGTTTACGCTGCAACGATCAACAAAACCGGATCTTTCACCTTTACCGCCACAAAGGTCGGGGCGGAAACGGCCCTGGCCCAGATCATCCGCCTTGTGGAGCAGGCCCAGGGATCGAAGGCCCCCATTCAGCGGCTGGCCGATCAGGTGGCGTCGGTCTTTGTTCCCGTGGTCTTCGCGATCGGGATCGCGACCTTTGTCGTCTGGTATTTTTTCGTCCCCGACGGGAACTTCAGCCGGGCGCTCCTCAATTTTGTCTCCGTTCTCGTCATTGCCTGCCCCTGCGCCCTCGGTCTTGCCACCCCCACCGCCGTTATGGTGGGCACGGGTCTCGGGGCCGAACGGGGGATCCTGATCAAGGGGGGAGAAAGTCTCGAAAAGGCCTACAAGCTTACGATGGTCGTCTTTGATAAAACGGGGACCCTGACCCGGGGGGAACCGCAGGTCACGGACATCATCATCGCCCCGGGGATTACTGAAAATGACATCCTGAAGATCGCCGTCTCCATCGAATCCGTCTCCGAACACCCCCTCGGGGAAGCGATTGTCCGTGAGGGCCGGACCAGAAACATCGTCCCCGAAACAATCGAGGCCTTCACGGCCAGCGCCGGCCTGGGTGTCAGTGCCCTGGTCGCCGGACGCCCCTGCCTCCTGGGAAACCGCCGCTACCTGGCGGCCGCCGGCATATCTTTCCTGCCTTGGGAGGATGCCGTTCAACGCCTGACCGGGGAAGGGAAAACGGGCGTCTTTGTGGCCCGGGATGAGCAGCTCCTGGGAATGATCGTCCTGTCCGACGTCCCTCGGGTCTCGGCAAAGGAGGCTGTTGCCACGCTTAAAAGGGCAGGCCTCAAGATCGCAATGATCACCGGCGACAACGCCCAGACGGCCCGGACCGTGGGTGAGGCGCTGGGCATCGATACCTTGCTGGCCGAGGTCCTTCCCGGTGACAAGGCTAAGGAAATCAGGAGATTGCAGGAGCAGGGGGAGGTCGTGGCCATGGTGGGCGACGGCATCAACGACGCCCCGGCCCTGGCAGCTGCCGACATCGGTATTGCCATCGGCGCCGGAACCGACGTGGCCATGGAGGCCAGCGACATGACCTTGATGAGCGACGATCTCAAGACCGTACCGGCGGCCATCCGTCTGTCTCACGAAACAATGAAGGTGATCCGTCAGAATCTCTTCTGGGCCTTCATCTATAACATTATCGGCATCCCCATCGCCGCCGGGGTCCTTTATCCCTTCGGAGGCATCCTCCTGAATCCGGAATTCGCCGCCGCGGCCATGGCCATGAGTTCTGTCTCCGTTGTCAGCAACTCTTTGAGGTTACGCCGGGTCTGGAAGAAAATCATCTTTTGATCTTCCAGCCGCCGCTTTCCCGGAGGAGGGGAAACGTTTCCTTCGCGGTCCGCATCGGGAGGCCCTCCCCTTGATATTTGTCCAGATAATGACTGATATGCTGGCAAACAAAGGTTAAGGCCTCCAGTGTCTGTTCAGGAATCCCGTCGGGGCCCAGATTCTGGAAAATATCATGGATCATCAACCGGAAATCAGGGGCCGTCATGGCCACCGCTGCCGTTGCCCTGTCCCCCGTGACATCGATATTTTCTACAACAAAAGAAATATTGCCTCCGATCACTTGGGCAATCAAGCCGTTCCCTAGGGAGTTAGATGACTTATAATCCTGAAGGCTCTGCTTTGCTTTGCTTGCCGAAGAAAGGTAATGATAGGCCGCTTCTGTACGACCGCTAATTACAGCGTGCAGGTAATTGGTTAACGCCTCCTGCGCCGTTAAGGTCGTGCCCTTGTTCACAAGGTATCCGACAAACAGGACGAGTATTAGCAATAACGCGATTAAGGCAAGCATAATCTAAGGGTCACCTTCCAATCATTTAGTTGTCTTCGAGCGGATTATGTATTCCACTTATATATGAAATACGACCCCCCTGCCAGATTAAATTATCCGCCCGAATCTCAATAAATAAAGTATGCAAATCACCCTACCCATGATGCCGGGAATGTGATAAACTACCAAACAAAAAATATTTATCATGGAGGCTAATTATTATGGATTGGGGAATGGAAAACCGTCTGTCCCAACTAATTCAGGCGGACGGTCACTGCTTCTTTCTGCCTATCGATCACGGCTATTTTCAGGGACCGACGTCGTGTCTGGAGAAACCCGGAGAAACTATTAAACCGCTGCTTCCGTACTGCGACGCCCTCTTTGTAACCCGGGGGGTCCTGCGGGCCGCCGTCGATCCCGCCGGGAGCAAGCCTATCATTCTCCGGGTATCGGGGGGGGCCAGCGTCCTGGGCAAGGACCTCGCCAATGAATCCCTCACCACCTCCATCGAAGAGATCCTGCGCCTTAACGCCGCGGCCGTGGGGATATCGATCTTCGTGGGGACCGACTACGAGCGGGAATCACTGATGAACCTGGCAGAAATCGTTAATCAGTGCGAAGATTTCGGCATTCCCGTCATGGCCGTCACCGCCGTCGGCAAGGAGTTGGAAAAACGGGACGCCCGGTATCTGGCCCTGTGCTCCCGCATCGCCGCCGAGTTGGGGGCGCGGGTGGTGAAAACCTACTGGTGCAAGAATTTCGACAAAGTGGTAGCCGGTTGCCCCGTTCCCGTCGTCATGGCGGGAGGACCAAAATGTGAAACAGAAAAGGAAGTGTTCGATTTTGTTTACGACGGGATGCAAAACGGGGCCATCGGTCTCAATCTGGGCCGTAATGTCTGGCAGAATCCATACCCCGTGGCCATGATGAAGGCGCTCCACGCCATCATCCACGAAGACCTCACGGCGAGGGAAGCCTGGGAGCTTTTCAATGACGTCAAGGCGGAAAAGATCAAAAAAGCAAAGATCAAAAAAGGGAAAAAAGGCTGAGCTCACACGTGGGCGGCAAACTGACCGATAATAAACGCCGGGCCGATAATATTCACTAATCAGCGAGAAAATTGTCTATGCGCGTAGCCATATATTACCGGAACAATGACGTAAGGATCGAAGAGATGTCCGTACCCCGGATCGGTCCCGGGGAAATCCTGGTCAAGGTCATGGCCAGCGGGATCTGCGGCAGCGATATCATGGAATGGTACCGGATCAGGAAGGCGCCCCTGGTCTTGGGCCATGAAATCGCCGGGATTGTCGCCGAGGTGGGAGAAGGGGTCACGAACTGGCGGATCGGAGACCGGGTTTTTGTTTCTCACCATATCCCCTGCAATACCTGCCATTACTGCCTGCAAGGATACCATACCGCCTGTGAGACCCTCCACAGCACCAATTACGATCCCGGCGGTTTCGCCGAATATCTCCGGGTCCCCCGGCTTAATGTTGACCGGGGGGTTTTTCTCCTCCCCGAAGATGTTTCCTTCGATGCCGGCGCCATGATCGAACCCTTGGCCTGCGTCATCCGGGGGCAGCGCCTGGCCCACCTGCAACCGGGACAAGCGGTGCTGGTGCTGGGCAGCGGCATCTCCGGCATCCTTCATGTCATGCTGGCCCGGGCTTCCGGGGCGGGAAGGATCATGGCTACGGACATCAACGCCTACCGGCAGGACCAGGCCCTGACCTTCGGCGCCGACACCGTCAGCGACGCCCGGGAGGATATACCGGCCTGGGTACGGAGCGTTAACGATCAGCGCCCCGCCGACCTCGTTATTGTCTGCACCGGCGCCCCCGCCGCTTTCGATCAGGCGCTGCAATCGGTGGACCGGGGGGGAACAGTCCTCTGTTTCGCCACGACGGAGCCGGGGGTTAACCTGTCCGTGCCGCTCAATGATTTCTGGCGCAACGAGATAAAACTCATGCCTTCCTACGGCAACAGCCCCTACGATGCCATGGCGGCGATCAATCTGATCCGCTTTAACCGCCTGCCCGTGGAAAAAATGATCTCCCACCGCCTGCCCCTTGTGGAGGCCCAAAAGGGCTTCCAGCTTGTCGCCATGGGAACAGAAGCGATGAAGGTGATCCTTGCTCCCCACGGCTGACCGCAATAAACAGGCAATAGGCAACGATGATCGGCGTGTCAGATAATGAATAGTTCCTTCTCCCATTACTCCGAAAAGCTCACCCGGGCTGGTCTTGCCGAGACGGGAACGCCCCTCCTGGGGTTCGAGGAGGAACCGGTCGCCCGTAATCGGCAAGACTCCAAGAAAAAAGTCGACAGTTCAACCATCGCCATGCCAGGGGAAGAAAAGGGCTTATACGCCTGGAACCGGGAAGACCCCCTGACCGGACTACTAACAAAAGTGGGCGAGCGCCTGGGCCGCCGAGCCATCCTTTACTCTCAACCGGCGGAACCTTATCACACCATGCTTCTCCACATGACGGAAACCGCGGACGGCGGCGACGTTATTCATCCCCAGGATTTTGAAACCAGGATATTTCTCAAAGACCTCCCCATCCTGAAGGATCTTACGGTCACCGGACTGAGCGCCGCCCTGAAGGACCGCCGTTGCGTAGTCATCCCCGGCGGCGGCGTCATCGCCACGGCAAAAAAAGATATGGAAACGGCCTTTGTCATCTACAGCGCCGCCTGCTTCGCCGTCTTTGTCAAATTCTTTTCCGATATGCTCCGGCAGCGGCAATTGTCGGGGCCGTCCCGGCAAGGACGGGTGGTCCTGGATACTATCATGGGTCATCTCGATCCTGTTCCCCCGGCAGCAGCGGTCCCGAACTTGAGTTCCGGCCCCTGGGAAGACGAGGCCGCCATCCGGGCGGCCATGGCGGCAGCCGGGAAGAGGACCGTCTCCGATCGCCTGGTAGATGCCAATTTCGGTAATATCTCCTACCGCCGGGGGGAGGATCTGTTCATCACCCGCAAGGGGAGCGCCCTGGACGCCCTGGCGGACAGGATCATCCGCGTCCCCCTGGCAGGACCGGCGGATACGGACGCCATTGCCTCGACGGAGTTGCCGGCCCACCGGCTCATCGCCCGGACAACCCCTTACCGCGCCGTCCTCCATGGGCATCCGAAATTCTCCGTCATCATGTCTATGGCTTGCGGGGAAGAAGATTGCCCGGACAAGGGCGGATGCCATCGTTTCTGCCCCCGGGAAAGATGGATACAGGACATCCCCGTCGTCTCCGGCGAGGCCGGGGCAGGCCCCTTCGGCCTCTGCAATACCGTACCTGCGGCCGTCCGGGACCACGGCGCCGCCATTGTTTACGGGCACGGCGTCTTTACGGCCGGGGCGCAGGACTTCAACGAGGCCTTACAGCGCCTGCGGCAAATCGAAAAAACCTGCCGGGATTTATTTTTCCGGACCATCGGCTTTTGATAAATAATTATTTGGAGGTGCACCATGTTAAAGGATCTGGTTTTACGAAATCGCAG
>JAPLJZ010000144.1 GCA_026388335.1 Deltaproteobacteria bacterium | reverse complement strand
TTGCATGGTCGAGCCGTGCTGAACCAGCCAGTCCGTCCAATCCCTCCACCATGAACCGCGCCGTTCCTCTTGACGGCTCAGCCAGTCATCCGGGTTCTCTGTAGGCTCGACTGTCCCTGCCCAGAACTTCCTTCTTGACCCCTCCGAATGCGGGTTGATGATGCCGGTGATATGTCCCTCGCTGGAAAGGACATACCGCCGGGGGGCCTTGATCAGGGAGCAGGTGCGGAAGGTTCCACGCCAGGGGCAGATGTGGTCCATTTGCGCTCCCACGACATATAAAGGCTGCCCGACCTTTTCCATATCAATGGGCCGATTTCCCAGTGACAGGACGTCCTTTTTTGCAAGATTATTATGCAGGTAAAATTCCCGAAGATAGAAGGAGCACATGGCTTCAGGCAGGCGGGTACTGTCGCTGTTCCAGAAGAGCATATCCGATTTCGGAGGCGTTGCGCCATAAAGATAATTCTGGACAAAGTTTCTCCAGATCAGGCTGTCCGAGCCAAGAATTCGGAAGAGCCAGCTCAGGTAGCGGGCGTCAAGGAAGCCGTCCATTTTCATGAGGACCTCGGTGGCTTCAATGGATTTTTCGCTCATGAAAACCCCCAGATCGCCGGGCTCGGAAAAATCCACAAGGGTTGCAAACAGCGTCCAGTCGGCCACGGGCAGATGGCCTTTTGTGCCGGGTCCCCGGTTCAACCAGGCCATGAGGGCGGCCAGGGCTGTGCCGCCGATGCAGTATCCTGCCGCATGGACATGGGGAACCTTGCAGATGTGCCGTGCCGCCTCCACGGCCTTCAGCACCCCCGTGAACATGTAGTCGGCAAAAGTGACATCACGCATGACCGCCGTCGGATTCTTCCAACTGATAACGAAAACGGTGAATCCCTGATCTCTTAAAAAACGGACAAAACTCGTCTGAGGTGTGAGGTCAAAGATGTAGTATTTGTTGATCCAGGGGGGGACCAGCACGATCGGTACGGCGTGTGTTGTTTCCGTTGCGGCCTCGTACTGGATGAGCTCCATCAGGTCGTTGCGGAAGACCACAAAGCCCGGTGTTATGGCAATATTATCACCAACTTTGAAGGCCTTTTCATCCGTGATCCTGGACAGATAATCGCCCCGGGAAAAGTCGTCCCATGCCTGACCCAAACCTTGCGCGAGACTGCCGCCGCCGGTATCGATAAATTTTTTTATGGCCAGGGGGTTGGTCCAGAAAAAGTTGGCCGGGGCTAAGGCGTTGATTAGCTGCTGGGTCCAGAAGAGGGCTCGCTGCCGGTCTTTATCGCTAAGATCCTTGCTTCTTTCTACCAGACCCTTCTGCCAGTCGCTGAAAATGGAATGAAATCGCCTGCTTAATTTTGCATTTCTCTTAATATATTCGAGGAAAACCTCGCTGGCGTCGGATTTGTCCTCTGCGGGCAGTTCAGAAGAAAGGATATGGGGGAACTCCTCCCGGGTGGCCTCCTCCAGACGCCGGAAGAGATCGATAGCCCGTTGATTCATTTCCTCCGAGCGTTCCATCCAGGAGCGATGGACCTTCCAGAAAGACGTCAGAATGTCCAGGGGGTCCATCATGATGACCTTTGTTTTTCTGCGGTGGCCAGCTTGCCGGGGTTTTCGATGAAATCAACGATATCTTTGAGGGTTGTATCTTCCCCAAGGAGATCCAGCGGAATGGCTACTTTAAAATTCTCTTCGATGAAGGTTTGCAGATTAACGGCCGCCATCGAGTCGAAATCCGGAATATCCCCCAGACGGGTCTCCCCGGTGACGGCAATACTTCCCACCTCCAGAAACAGGTCTTCAATCCCCACCTTGAGTTTTTTAAGAGTATCTACCACGTCTTTCCTCCTTTCAGACATTACTTGATTCAGATCCGGATAAGATTGGCCCCCCAGGACAACCCGCCGCCGAAGGCGGCCGTAACGACGAGATCCCCCTCGCCAATGACCCCTTCCTCCCGAGCCTCATCGAGGGCAATGAGGACGGAGGCGCTGGCTGTGTTGCCGTACCGGTCCAGATTTACATAGAACCGTTCGGAGGGGACGCCGAGGTCAGCGGCGATCCCATGGAGGATATTGATGTTCGCTTGGTGACAGATGAAACATTTCACATTTTCCAGATTTATGCCGGCTGCGGCAACGACCTGCCGGATTATCTCGGGCCCCTTGTCAAGGGTGAA
>JAPLJZ010000098.1 GCA_026388335.1 Deltaproteobacteria bacterium | reverse complement strand
GAAGGGATCGATGAACGCATCATGCTTCTCTGCCGTAATGCCCGTCATAGGCTGGAACCAGTGGGCAAAATGGGTCGCCCCTTTCGCGAGGGCCCATTCCTTCATGGCATGGGCCACGATATTGGCTGTTTCAATATCAAGGATAGTGCCTTCATTAATGGCTTCGATGATTTTCTTGAACACATCCCTGGGAAGCTTGACCTTCATGATTTTGGCGTTGAAGGTGTCCTCGCCGTAATATTCCGAAATGGGGACAAACTTCTCTTTTTCAGCTGCGTAGTTTCTTTCCGATGCAATAGTTGGGCATGTCTTTTTCATAATTCCTCCGTATTTTTTTAAATCATTTTTCCTTTTCTAAAGGTGTATTTTCCACGAGTTCCCATATTCCGCAGGGACAGGCGGCGGCGCAGAATCCGCAGCCGATGCACTTTTCGCCGTCCACTATATATTCATATGCCTCCCCCGCCAGGGCCTGCCTGGAAATGGCATTCTGGGGGCAGAGGGTTTCGCAGAGGCCGCAATCCCGGCAGGCGCCGCAGGAGGCGCACTGGGTCGAACAGGTATTCAGATCGCCCGCCGGGTTGACCCGGGGATCGTAATACTCCAAATGGATCCGCGCTGGTTCTATGGCGGGCAGGTTATCATAGGAGTCCTCCCTCCCTCTCAGGATATCGTCAATCGTCCGGGCGGCAATTCTGCCCGCGCCGATGGCCTCCGTCAGCAGGCCGAGGCGCACGGCATCGCCGATGGCGAAAACCTGGGGATCGCTCGTTTGATAACGGTCGTTGACGGCGATGAATCCCCGGTCAAGAAGAATTTCTTCCGGAAGGAAGGTCAAATCGGGGGCATCGCCGACGGCCATAATGACCGTGTCGGCGGGGAGCAATGTTCCATCGGTCAATTCCACACCCTTCTCCGTAACGGCCTTCGTGAATTTCGGCCAGAGGAATTTGGCCCCGGCGGCCTCGGCTTGCTTCCTTTCCACTCCGAAAGAGGCCGGCTCCTGGATATCGATCAGGGTAATCTCCTTGGCGCCCAGGCGTGCTGCTTCCGCGGCGGCGTCGCAACCGACGTTGCCGGCCCCGATGATGACGACCTTTTCCCCAACCTGAACCTGATTCATCTTGCTCATCCGGAGAAAATCCAGGGCGGCCGTGACCCGTTCCTGGCCCGGTACCGGGAGCAGGCGCGGCTTTTGAGCTCCGGACGCAATGACCACCATGTCATGCTTCCCTTTGATCTTCTGGAACTCCTTTTTCGTGAGGGGCTTTTTCAACTGGACCTGACTAATCTGATCCTGGACCCGCTTCAGTTCATGGTCGACAATCTCATCGGGGATGCGGCTCCTGGGGATCGTGGCGGTGATCTTTCCTCCCAGGCGATCCTGGACCTCATAGACGACGGGGGCGTGTCCCATCATCCATAACTGCCAGGCAGCGGAAAGCCCCGCCGGACCGCCGCCGATGATGGCGGCTGTCTTACCCGAGGCCGGGGCGGGTGTCGGCGTCCTGGCCGTGAGAGATGCCTTGCCGAGACCGGTAACGTCCAGTGGCGGCATCTGTGAAATCTGGCGGGTGCAATTTGCCATACAGAGATTAGGGCAGAGATAGCCGCAGACCGTGGCCGGGAAGGGGGTATAGGTAAGAGCCAGGTCCACGGCTTCATCCATTTTACCACTGCGGATCAGGCTCCAGCGTTTCTGAACGGGAATGCCCGTTGGGCAGGAGGCCTGGCAAGGGGGAAGATGCTTTTCGTTTTCCCAAAGGGGAAGATAGCGGCGCAGCTCGCCAGTGGGGATTACGTCGATGGCGGTTCGGGGGATATCCGTCAGATCGCCGATGAGGCCGCCTTTCCCCAGTTCCTTGTCCCAGACCTCTGCACAGAACTGGTGCAGACTTCGGACGGGCTTGCGGACCTTTTCGTACGGTTGACGGGCGGTCAGGATCTGCCAGGCAGCGCGTTCGGCGGTGAGGACGGCATATAGTTCCGTTCGTCCTGTGGCCTTGAGAAAAAGCGCCATGTTATCCTTCAGCCATTTCCATTCGTCGTTGTCGGGGACGGACAGTTTTGCATCTTCTTCGCTGAAGCCCTGATGGGGTCCCCGGAAGAAGATCCTGCCGCTGACCATTCCCACACAGGGCCGGTAGCCCATGATATTTTCATGGCGTGGGGTGTCGTGTCCGCAGATCACGGCAGTGCCGCCGGCCATAAATTCGGCAAAGGAGTCGCCGACGCTGCCCAGGACCCAGAGCTCCGGGGGGGAAAAGCGGGGGTTATGCTTGGTCATCGTCATGCCCCGGGCGCCGATATCCCCGGCAATGTAAATCTTGCCCTGAGCCATGGCATTAGCTGCGCCGTTGGTGGCGTTGCCACGGACGATGATCCGGGCGCCGGCGTTGAGCCAGCCGACATCGTCGGAACAAGGGCCGAAGACGTCAATTACGGCATTGGGGAACCCCATGGAACCGACGCGCTGTCCCGCCGGTCCGAGGACACGGATTAAAATCTCCTCTTCTCCCGCCTTCCAGAGGCGGCCGCCGATGCCGTGTTGCCCGTAGGCGTGAATTTCGATACAGCGGTGGCCGTCCCGGACCGCCGCCTGAACCGCCGTCTCCAGGGCTCGGGTGTCCACCCGGACGCCGTTTTTCATCCCCGGGATGATGATGGTGGGTTTATAGGGCATGGATAAATCTCCTACAAAACATGGCGAATCTGAAGCCTGGAGGCGGCGTTTGCATCGGTGATGCCCAGGGCGTCGGACATACCGATGGGCAGCGACGTCGAACGACCGAGGGGCGCCATGATCTTCCTAAATTCCTGGTCAAAGCTCAGATAAACATCCACGACGCGCTCCGCTATCTGCTCCGGGTCCAGACGCCGGTATAGCCTGGCGTCCTGGGAGGTGATCCCCTTGGGACACAGGCCGATATTGCAGATGTTGCAACGATCGCTCTCGGAACCAAGGCAACCCGCCGCCGCCTGTAGAATGTATTTGCCGATCTGAACGCCGCTGGCACCCAGCATGATCAGGGCCGCGGCGTTAGCAGCCAGATTTCCGTTCTTGCCGATCCCGCCCCCGGCGAACAGAGGGATTTCATTTTGCTTGCCGATCTTGACGAGATTCAGATAGGCGTCCCGGATGTTGCTGGCAATGGGATGTCCCATATGATTCATGGAGACATTGTAGGCCGCGCCCGTACCTCCGTCCTCGCCGTCGATGGCCAAACCGGAGGCGTAGGGATTCCGGGTCAGGTTGTTAAGGACCGCCAGGGTCGTACTCGTGGCCGATATCTTCGGATAGACAGGCACCCGGAATCCCCAGGCCATGGACACGGACTGGATCATCTTGGCTACCGACTCTTCAATGGAATACAGGGTCTGGTGGGTCGGCGGACTGGGGAGGCTGATTCCCTGCGGCACGCCGCGGATGGCGGCGATAAGCCTGTTCACCTTGTACCACATGAGGAGCCCGCCGTCGCCGGGCTTCGCGCCCTGGCCGTATTTGATCTCGATAGCGCAGGGATCTTCCTTCATCTCCGGCAGGGCATGGATGATTTCATCCCACCCGAAATAACCGCTGGCGATCTGGAGGATGACATACTTCAGAAAGCGGGACCGCAGCAGTCGCGGCGGGCAGCCGCCCTCGCCCGTGCAGATGCGCACGGGCATTCCTTTTTCCTCGTTCAGGTAGGCGACGCCCATTTGCAGGCCTTCCCACATATTCGGGGACAGGGCGCCGAAGGACATGCTTCCGATGATCAGCGGGTAGATCTCGCGCACGGGGGGGGTCCAGCCATTTTCACTTGTGGTCTTGACCAGGTCTTCCGCCGGCAGGACTCTTCCCAGGAGGGTCCGCAGTTCAAAATCGTGGCGGCCCGCATCGAGGGCCGGGTCCGTGAGCATGGAGATGCGGATAAATTTTATTTCGTCGAGAACGCTGCGGGGATCGTTGCGGCGACCGCCCCGGCGTCGGGGCACCCCCCCCTGATTGACATGGAAGCGGAGTTTGTCGACGTCCGTGCTCCGGATGGGCCGAATAGCCGCGTTGGGGCAGACGAGATCGCACATGCCGCAGCCGGTACAGGCATGGGCCGGATCGGTCCGCTGATCGACACCGTGATAGACGGTAAAGACATTGCCCGGTTTCTCCGAGAGGCCGATTACTGTCTGGACGACGCGTTTGCGGTGGACGCCCAGTTCGATGGCCCGGACCGGGCACACAGCGGTACAACGACCACAGAGGGTGCAAGCCTCCTTATTCCAGAGAATCTGCCAGGGGAGGTCGCTTTTGCTCAGGGTAGAGGGGCTTATCTTTCCCATTGATTCCATCGCAGCACCTCCTGTCGATGTGGGGGGACCATGACAGTGTCATATTTCATGGGCTGAAAGTCTTCACTTTTGTTCCGGGCCGGAATGGCCGCATCAAGACCGCACATTTCGGAGGAAAAGGCGAACACGCCGGAGGCGCCGCCCACGATACCGGGACGGAGTTTTTTGCTGTCCTGTACCATGAAGAGCGTCCGGTCCGGCAGGCAGCCGATTACACAATTGGGGCCGTCGATGATCAGGGGACGGCAGGCGTGTTTGACGGCCCGCAACCTTTCTCCCTGGGGGTGGCGCCGGAGTTCTTCATCCTTGAGGGGCGTCAGGAGATGCTTGTACATATCCAGCCCCATGCCGAGCTTTTGCTGGGCAAAATGGAGGATGTGGGTAAAGACCTCCGAATCGGACTGGTAGCCCACGTAGCCGGCGTAATTCCGCGATGCCAGGTATTCGCGGATGGTTACAAAGGCTGTGTTCTCGCCATTGGTCATCGTGGAAAATCCCTGAATGAAAAAGGGATGGCAGGCATAGATGTCGATGGCGTAGTTGGTGTTCTGCCTGCCCTGGGCGAGGATGATCCGGGCCTGTAATTCCTCGTGGTCGAGTCCCAGATAGTCGGCCAGGGCAAGAGGATCTCCTACCTCCTTGAGCATGATCACATCGGGCCAAAAACTGAATATGATCATCGACCCGTCCTGCTCGCCCATCTGTCGTAGTTTGAGCCGGGTCAGCATGAGGCGGTATTCAAGTTCTTCCTTGCTCAGGGACTGCCAGTCCGGAGGATAGTCGTAAACCCGGACGAGATAATTGTCCCGTTTTGGCGTTCCCGGGGGGGGCGTCTTGGCCGGCCGGATAGTGAGCTTATATTTAACCATGAAATCCAGGTCCAGCATGTAACGGTCCAGTGCCCGGATTCCCTCGTTGGAAAAGATTCCCGAAAGGATCGGTGCGCCCTTGAAACGTTCGAAGCTTCCCCCGAGGTCCGTTAAAAACAGGCCCACCCCCGACCCATCATGGCCTTCCTTCATGACGTTTAGGGCATGAATGGCCGCCATTGGGGAAAGGGGTTCCTTGCTGGTAATGGCAAACAGACGACACATGTATCAATCTTTCTCTCTGTCAATCCGGGCTTGACCCGGGATACATTATTTTCAAAAGTTCCCTGGATCGCTATACGTTACACTTCTGCGAGTTTGCGAAGATCATGCCATTACCGATGTACGGGAAGATCTTGTTTGCACCATCTTGTTCCGGATTTGCTGACGGAATATTTTGTTGCCACAAAATAGTTCTCTCTCATAGGTCATAAAATGACAAATTTGTACTTATGAGCAGGACATGTCTACATTATTGTCCAAAAGGACGGGTGAGCTCACCGGCTGTTTTTCGCGGTCCGGAATTTCCATGGATCGATGCCCATCTTCTGGATCTTATACTGGATAATCCGTTTGGTCGTACCGAGATTTCTGGCTGCTTGGCTCTGATTGCCATGAGACTCTTTCAGTGCCTCAATAATCAGGGACCGCTCCTGACTTTCGATAACGGTGCTGAACCTTCCCGCTTCCTTTTCCACTTCTTCCCGACCCTTTGTCTGCAAGGAAGGAGGCAGATGAATCATTTCAATAGCATCACCCTCGGTCAGCAGGATTGCCCGTTCGATACAGTTTTCCAGTTCCCGGACATTTCCCGGCCAATGGTGGGACAGAAAGGCCTCAATGACGGCAGTGGTAATCCTCTTGACAGGTTTATTCAATTCTTTTGAATACTTGAGAACAAAATGATCGGCCAGAAGGATAATGTCATTTCCCCTATCTCGCAGGGGAGGTATGTAAATGGGGAAAACGCTAAGGCGGTAATAGAGATCTGTCCGAAATTGTCCTGATGAAACACAATCCTCCAGGCGGCGGTTGGTGGCGGCGATAACGCGAGCATTCGTTTTGACGAGGCGAGGGGAGCCCAGGGGCTGGAACTGTTTTTCCTGAAGGACCCTGAGAAGTTTGGCCTGCGCCGCAGCCGACAGCTCGGCAACCTCGTCAAGGAAAATAGTGCCGTTGTTGGCCTCCTCAAACCGGCCCCGATTCTGTCTCATGGCACCGGTAAAAGCGCCCCGCTCGTGTCCGAACAATTCACTTTCTATAAGGGTATCCGGTATCGCCGCGCAGTTGACCTGGATCAGGGGTCCCTTGGCGCGGGCGCTGTTGATGTGAATAGCCTTGGCAATCAATTCCTTGCCGGTGCCGGTTTCCCCAAGAATCAGGGCGGTGGTGCTCGAATCGGCGACATGGCGGATCAGGCCGAAGACCTCCTGCATGCCCTTCGAATGTCCGATAATGTCAATGGTAGGGGACTTGCCCTGGTTGACGAGGCTGCGCAGGCGGCGGTTTTCTTCCTCAAGAGCAAGGATGTGAACGGCTTTGGCGATAAGTTCTGCTACCGAGGAAAGCATGGACAATTCCTGGTCCAGATCCGCAACATCTTGGGCGCCCTTGTCGGCGGAAAGGATGCCTACAACCCGGGAATCGTATATGATGGGAACGCACAGGAAGGCCAGTTCATTACGGTTCAGGTTTCTTCGCGCCCCGGTCCGGTCCAGAAAAAGGGTTTCCTTGCCCAGATTCGGGATGGCCATGGGACGGCCGGTCTGGGCTACCTTTCCCGTGATGCCTTCACCTATTTGATAAGTAATTTCCACGCCATCGAGTTTGATGTCGTGGGCCACCTCCAGCCATGCCTCCCCTGTATCTCGATCCAGCAGGGAGATCATTCCCCGCTGCATACCCAGATGGGCGTGCATCTCGCCCAGAACCTGTTCGAGCTGATCCCGCAGCTCCCAGGGCTGGGCGAGGGTCTTGGCGATGGCATGCAGAGCCGCTAATTCTTCGTAATTATGTATGCTCATATTGGACAAAAATGGACAGTAATAAGCTGATTTCATATCTTATACAATTTAGTTGAAAAAAAAGCAATGGGCGTTTGTCATTTTTTCTGGTATGCACTTTGTAATCAAATATCGTACCAACTATGTTTGAGCGAGGTTGAGCATGGTATCTTTTTCCCGAGTCAGTTCCGGTATCCAGGGTTTGGACGACGTTCTAGATTACTTGCAGACGGGCGACAACGTGGTTCTTCAGGTGGACGATATTGAAGATTATATGCATTTCGTCCTTCCTTTCGTAAATAAGGCCCTGGAAAACAATGAACGGGTGGTTTACATGCGTTTCGCCTGCCATGCGCCCCTCCTCGAAGCCACCGGTAAGGTTATCATCTATAAACTTAGCGCCGATATGGGCTTCGAATCCTTTTCCACGCAGGTCCATAACATCATCCGCCAGGAAGGGCGGGACGTCTTCTATGTATTTGATTGCCTTTCAGATCTCCTTCTAGCCTGGGCGACCGACCTGATGATCGGCAATTTCTTTGTTATTACATGCCCTTATCTTTTTGAGCTCAATACGGTAGCCTATTTCGCCATTTTACGGGGCCGCCATTCCTTCAAGACTGTTGCCCGCATCCGGGAGACGACTCAGGTGCTCCTTGACGTCTATAACTATCAGGAAAAGATCTGTGTCCATCCCCTGAAAGCCTGGCACCGCTACACGCCCACCATGTTCCTGCCCCACATCACGGAGGGGGATAAATATGTTCCCATCATGTACAGTGTGGACGCTACCCAGCTATTCTCCTTTCTGGCCCATAAGAGTTCGGTCAATGCGGAGCGAAATCTCGATTACTGGGATCGCATCTTTCTGCGTGCCAGAGAAGTTCTGGAAAACCCCGAAGCCACAGAAGAAAAAAAAGAGATGATCAAACAACTTTCCCGGGTCATGATCGGGAGGGAGAAGCGGATGCTATCGTTGGCCGGTGACTATTTCACCCTTGAAGATCTCCTGAATATCAAGGACCGCCTTATTGGCACCGGTTTCATTGGTGGAAAATCCGTTGGCATGCTCCTGGCGAGAAATATTCTCCGTCGGGACATGGAATATGACTGGCCCGGTTGCCTGGAGCTTCACGATTCCTTCTATATCGGCTCCGATGTTTTCTATTCCTATATCGTTCAGAATGGCTGGTGGAAAACCCTCATGTCCCAAAAGACCAAGGACGGTTATTTTGAGAGCGCTAAGGAGTTGAAAGCCAACATGCTCCGGGGCGTTTTCCCCGAAGAGGTCAAGGAACAATTTCAGTTGATGCTCGAGTATTTCGGCCAGTCGCCAATCATTGTCCGTTCCAGCAGTCTCCTGGAGGATGCCTTCGGGAATGCTTTCGCCCGTAAATACGAGAGTTTTTTCTGTGTCAACCAGGGAACGCCGGAGCAACGCTACGAAGCCTTCGAAGAATCCGTCCGGCTGGTTTTTGCCAGCACCATGAACGAGGACGCCCTGACCTACCGTCTCCAGCGCGGCCTCGATCAGCAGGATGAGCAGATGGCCATCCTGGTGCAGCGGGTATCAGGGGCTTACCGCAAACATTATTTCTTCCCCGAGGTAGCAGGGGTGGGGCTTTCCTACAACACCTTTGTGTGGAAGCAGGGTATGGACCCCCGGGCCGGCATGCTGCGCATTGTTTTTGGTTTGGGGACGCGGGCCGTCAACCGGGTGGAAAATGACTATCCCCGTATTGTGGCCCTCGATGCTCCGCTGGTAAAGCCTCATGGGAGTATGGCGGATATACGGCGCTTCTCCCAGCATGATGTCGATGTCCTGAATATTGAGGATAACCGCTTCCATGCCCTTTCCTTGATCCAGGTAATCAATGAAGGGTTGGAGGTGCGGATGGACCTTGTGGGCGAAAGAGATACGGAAGCCTCGGAACGCCTGCGGTCAACTGGACGGGCTGCTCAAGATATCTGGATCCTCACTTTTGATGAACTTTTAGCAACGACGCCCTTCACAGAGATTATGTCCCGCATGCTCAAGACTCTGGAAAAGGTCTATCAATATCCGGTAGATATAGAATTTACGGCAAATATCAACTCGGAAGGGCTTTTACAGGTCAATCTACTCCAGTGTCGGCCCTTTCAGACCAAGGGACAGAACGTCCGCGTGGACATTCCGGAAAAGATCATGAAGAATCGCATCCTCCTCCGCCAGGAAGGGAACTTCATGGGGGGTAGCGTCTCCCAGCCCCTTTCCCGGATCATCTATGTGGACCCCCAAGGGTACACGAGGTTGTCCCTTTCCGAAAAATACGATGTAGCCCGCTTGGTGGGGCGCCTTAACAAACTGATCGAGAACCGTGAAGAAACGCCGACCGCTCTCTTCGGTCCTGGCCGCTGGGGGACTACTACGCCGGCCATGGGCGTTCCGGTGACCTTTTCGGAGATCAACAATATCATCGCAATCGCGGAGATCGCCTATCAGGGTGGCATTCTTATTCCCGACCTGTCTTTCGGGACTCATTTCTTTCAGGATCTTGTGGAAATGGACATCTTCTATATGGCCATTTATCCCGACCAGCAGGAGGTCCATTTTAATCATGACTGGATGGAGAGCATGCCCAACATACTGGCGGAGCTGCTACCTCGTGATAGTCGCTATGAAGAAGTCGTCCGGGTTTACGACGTCCGTGAACGGGGATTGTTGTTGCTGTCAGATGTCGTCAACCAGAAACTGATCTGTTACGGTAAATAAAAAAGGGAACGGTCGCCCGCAGCAAGCCCTCAGAAAGATTGACGAGCTTCTTAATGCCGTGAACGCGCCACCGGTGGGAAGGGAGTAGCTATCCTTCCTACAATTCCTTTCTTTTACCATCAGAACAATTATGTCTCATCGCTCTCGTAATAGACAAATATGTACATATTTGTAATAGCCAGTCTTATGCAACCTGTTGTATAATAAAGACAATTTTAGAGTAAATATTATGGCAAGGTAATTGCAAATGCGCGATTGGTTTGTCCGTTCGATTCAAATTCTGAGGGGAGACATGGTATGGTAAATCAGATCAACGCAGGCGACACAGCCTGGATACTGGTGTGTTGTTCATTGGTGTTATTAATGACGCCGGCCCTCGCGCTTTTTTATGGGGGGATGGTGCGCAGGAAGAACGTTCTTTCCACTTTAACCTTGAGTTATGTTTTCATGGCCCTGATTGGGGTCCAGTGGGTGCTATACGGTTACTCTCTGGCCTTCGGCGCCGACATCAACGGCCTCGTCGGCGGGCTGAATTATCTCGGGTTTACGGGGGTGGGAGCTCTGCCCAACGGAGACTACAGCAAGACCATTCCCCATGGACTTTTTGCTGCTTTTCAGATGATGTTCGCGGTCATCACCCCGGCGTTGATTACGGGCGCCTTTGTGGAACGCGTTAAATTTAAGAGTTTTCTGATATTCAGTCTCCTCTGGGCGACGTTAGTCTATGATCCGCTGTGCCACTGGGTTTGGGGACAGGGCGGCTGGTTGAAGCAAATGGGTGTCCTGGATTTTGCCGGGGGCACGGTCGTGCATATCGCCGCCGGTTTTTCGGCCCTCGCCTTTGCATTAGTGATCGGGCCACGCAAGGGGTATGGCAAAAGTCCTATGGAACCAAGCAATATTCCGTTAACCGTCCTAGGCGCTGGATTGCTGTGGGTGGGCTGGTTCGGTTTTAATGCCGGTAGCGCCCTGGCAGCCAATGGTGTGGCAGTGAATGCCCTGTTGACCACCAACACTTCCGCCGCTACTGCCGGTCTGGTCTGGATGATGCTCTCCTGGCTGGATGGACGTCCCAGCACACTGGGAATCGCCACGGGAATGGTAGTCGGTCTCGCGGCTGTGACACCCGCTTCGGGTTATATCACACCATTGGCGTCTATGGTGGTTGGGGCAGTTGCTGCACCACTGTCGTATTATACCATGCGTTTTCGGGACAGACGGAAACTGGATGAATCGCTGGATGTCTGGGCCTGTCACGGCATTGCCAGCACCTGGGGCATGCTCGCTACGGGTCTGTTTGCCACGGTTGCCGTGAATAGCGATGGCGCCAACGGCCTGTTTTTCGGCAATCCCGGGCAGGTCGGCATCCAGCTTTTTGCCGTGATCGTCACCATTGTCTTTTGTTTCGGATCTACCTATGTAATAGCCAAGCTGCTGAACTGGAGTATCGGGCTGCGGGTCACCGCTATTGAAGAGGAGGTAGGCCTGGATATCAGTTCCCACGGAGAGAGATCCTATTCGTAAACCTGTTTTAAAGCCTATTTTTATCTTGGAGATTTGCCATGCTGAAAAAGATCGAAGCCATCATTCGTGAAGATAAGGTCAACGATGTCAAGGATGCCCTTGCCGAAATCGGCATTGTGGGATTGAATATGTTCGAGGTCCGCGGTCATGGGCGCCAGGGAGGCATCCAGTTGGTGGGCCGCGCCGGCACCTACCAGGTAAACATGCTGCCGAAAATGCAGATCAACATTGTCTTGAACGACCGCAATCTGGAAGATGCGATTGAAACCATCCTAAAGTCAGCCTATACCGGAGAACCGGGAGACGGCATTATCTTCGTATACCCCGTGGAAGAGGTGATCCGTGTCCGAACCCGCGAACGTGGACAGGGTGCCATGACGTATCCAGACGATATTGACACAAAAAAGGTCGGATCAAAGGCTGACGTCAATATGCCATGAGTCATCCCATGCAGGGGAGTCATCTTTTCAATCTAGGTCGTGGCCTCGCCAGACTGTAATTTATGCATTGAGGGGTCGTCTAACGGTAGGACGACAGGTTCTGGCCCTGTAAATTGAGGTTCGATTCCTCGCCCCTCAGCCATATGATAATCCAAGACAGTCCAGAGAAGTACAAAACCCGCCGTAAATAGCGGGTTTTTTCTTGCCATTAGTCCAAAGACGTGCTATGAAGTTTGTCAGAATCCTGAATTTTTGGGGGCCGATTTGATAGTCATCGGCCCCCAAAGGAATTTGCCAGCCCCCAAAAGGAGGTATTACCAATGCCGAAAAGGGTCACACCGCTATCCGAGGTCCGGGTGCGTACCGCTAAACCACGTAAGAGCGAGTACAAGATTTTCGATGGAGGTGGCCTTTTCCTTCTGGTTACTCCCTCGGGCGGCAAGCTATGGCATTTCAAATATCGCTACGACAAGAAGGAGAGGAAATTGACGTTTGGCCCTTATCCTGAAATCAGTCTTGCCGATGCCAGGCAACGGAGGGATGAGGCCAGAAGGCTGGTTGCCCAAGAGATCGACCCCGGCACCGTGCGCAAGATCCAAAAACAGGCAAAAACTACAGAAACAGAAACCTTCGAGGTAATAGCCCGTGAATGGCATGTGAAATTTATTAACACATGGTCAGACAGTCATGCTGCCACAATCTTAAGGCGAATGGAGGTTGATCTTTTCCCCTGGGCAGGTAACAGGCAGATTGCGGAAATCAAGGCTCCTGAGTTGTTGGCGGTATTGCGCAGGGTAGAAAGCCGTGGGGTTCTTGAAACTGCGCACCGGGTCAGGACCATTGCGGGACAGGTTTTTCGATATGCCGTCGCAACGGGAAGAGCGGAGCGCGACCTTTCGGTAGATCTTAAGGGAGCATTGCCACCGCCAGTGAAAAAGCACCATGCAGCGATAACAGACCCGAAAGAAGTCGCTCCCCTTCTCAGGATCATAGACGGCTATCGGGGGCATTTTATCGTGAAATGCGCCTTAAGGCTCTCCCCCCTATTCTTTGTCCGTCCTGGGGAGCTGAGACATGCAGAATGGGCAGAGGTTTCACTTGATGAAGCTGTCTGGAATATCCCGGCAACAAAAATGAAGATGAAACAACCGCACATTGTACCCCTATCCAATCAGGCCATTGAGATATTGAAAGAGCTGAAAGAATTGACCGGGGCGAGCAAATATGTCTTTCCGTCCGTGCGGTCATTTGCAAGGCCGATGAGTGAAAACACCATTAACGCCGCCTTCAGATACATGGGATATGACAAGGACACTATGACTGGCCACGGCTTCCGCGCCTTGGCGCGGACGATCCTTGATGAAGTGTTACAAGAGAGGCCGGATCTTATTGAGCATCAGCTTGCCCATGCCGTCAGGGACCCGAATGGACGGGCCTACAACCGGACCTCGCACCTTCCAGAACGCCGGGAGATGATGCAGAGATGGGCTGATTATCTGGATAAGCTGAAAGCCCGGGCGACGGTCATACCGTTTGAAGATCGGACCGATGAGATCCGCCATCGGGCGCTCGTCCAGGCTATCCTCAGAAAGCAGAAATAACAACCAGCCCCGGGCCTCAATCCATGGAGACCGTCCGACAAGCGGAGGGAACCCTATCCCCGTTTCCCTTTCAGCCATAAAAACTTGCTTGTTTTTAAGAACCCCCCACTAACCTTCGTTTTTCTATCACTAACCTTCGTTTTTCCCCTATTCCCAAAACGCTTATAGGTCGTTTATCATCCTTGTACGCACCATTTTTGAATGGGCGAATAAAAGTCGAGGTGGTTTTTTATGGACGACACCAAAAAAGAAGAGAGAATTATGACGGCGGACATGTCCGGCGATGCCTTCCTTCGAGTTGATCACGTACTGGGAACAAAGGCGACTGCGCAGGGCAAAAAAAATAAAGGAGTTTTCTACCGGCCCATATTCCCTGTGTCAAAGTCCCGATGGTATCAGGGGATCAGGCAGGGCGAATATCCGCAGCCAGTGCGGCTGTCGCGGAAATGCAGCGCCTGGAAATCAAGCGACATTCGGGCACTGGTTGAGCGTCTGGGGCCGACTGAGGCATGACGGATCCGTCTCTGCTGATCAGATTCGATCCGGCCACCTGGAGGCCGAGTTCTGTCTGTCCGGTTGGCCAGACAGACGTTGAAACAACACGGCTTCGAGAGCTTGCCGACCGCATGCTTGATGCTCTCGCGGAGGATCCGGCAAAATGAAATCCTTCACCCCAAACCGCCGCTTCCGGCGCCGATACGATCTGATCTTCCGGCATAGTCCACTGGCGGCAAACGTTTTCTTGCTCTTGACGGAGCTTGCGAACCAGCGCGGCGAAGTCCATCTGGGGCCATGTCCAGAAGCCGAGATTCAACAGCTTATGGTGTCCAGGTTCGAAGATCCGAAGGCTTACCAATTACCAGGCGGGCCGAAGCGATGAACCGGGGATATGTCAAGCTATGGCGAAAATCCCTTGATGCCGGATGGATCCGGAATCACAAGCTGTGGGCCTTCTGGACCTGGTGTCTGATGAAAGCATCCTACAGGGACTTTGGTGCTGTTGTCGGTCTCCAGATCGTTCGCCTTACGCCTGGTCAATTTATCTTCGGATTAAAGAAGGCATCCATGGAAACAGGGCTCACAATCCGGGAAATACGAACAATTCTCTATACATTGAGTAAGGCCGGAAATCTGACAATCAAAACGACAAACAAATATTCGGTTATTTCAATAATAAATTGGCCTACTTATCAGGGTGACGAAACCGAAAACGACACGCAAAACGACAAACCACTGACAAACAAACGACAACATACAAACATTAAAGCATTAAAGAATAAAAAACCCTTCTTGTCGGGCTCTATCGAGATCCGACTCTCAGAGCTACTTCTTGAAAGAATCCTATCCAGGAATCCGAATTTCAAAAAGCCGAATCTTCAATCATGGGCCAAAGACATTGACAGCATGATCAGGTTAGACAGCCGCACACCTGAGGACATCCGGCAAGTCATTCGGTGGGCGCATGATGACTCTTTCTGGCAAGGCAACATCTTATCAACATCCAAGCTACGAAAGCAGTTCGATCAACTTCAAGTAAAGATGCAGGGCATAAACACGAGGGGCGGTACTGGAATCGCACCGAGTCCCTCCATAGAGGAAGCCTCGAAGTGTTCCAGATGTGGCCGGCGAATTCTCGTCAAAGCGGATTTGACAAAAGACGGCTGTGTCTATTGCGAGGCGAGAGCATGACAAACAATATTGACTCTTCCCTTTGCCGGGTTCTTCCCCATGATCATGATGCAGAGCGGGCCGTTATCGGCGGGCTCATGCTGGACAATCAGGCAGTCAGTGATGTGCTTTCCATTCTTGATACCGATGGCCAGGACTTCTATCACACAGCGCACCGCTCGATCTTCCAGGCAATCCTGAAACTTATTGATAAGGGTACCGTAGCGGACCTGGTGACCCTCTGTGATGAACTGCGAAGCCGGGGATCTCTCGACAAGGTTGGCGGTCCCGTCTATGTTTCCGAGGTCCAAGACGGGGCGATCTCTGCGGCCAATATCCGACATTACTGCGCGATCGTCAAAAGCAAGGCTATCGAACGGCATATCATCTCTGAGGCGGGCAAGCTCATAGAGGCCACTTATTCACCAACGGTTGACACGGATGAGGCCCTTAATCAGGCGCAAAGGTCCATCCTTGCCTTGTCGTTGACGCGGGAGGGAAAGAGGACCATGCACACATCCCGTGATCTTGCCTGCAGTACCTTCGCCATGATCGAGAAACGCCACGCGCAAGGCGGGCCGCTTATTGGACTTCCTACGGGGATCCGTGACTTGGACGATCTGACCTCGGGGCTGCAAAATGCTGACCTGATCATCATTGCTGGGCGCCCCAGTATGGGTAAAACCGCCCTGGTCGGGAATATCGCCATGCACTCCGCCTTAAGCGGTGTACCCGTGCTGCTCTTCTCCTTGGAAATGCCTGCGGAAAGCCTCATGACAAGAATTCTTGCCGGTATGAGTAACATCGATTCCAGACAATTGCGGCGCGGATTTGTCTGTAATGATCAGTGGTCCCGGCTTGTCAATGCAGCTTCCCGGATCGGCGCGGCCCCCCTTTTCATTGACGATAAGGTTGACGTCACGCCGGCAGAGATCAGGGCGAAGGCAAGACGTCTTAAGGCTGAGCATGGTCTTGGACTTCTCATCATCGATTACATCCAATTAATGCGTGTGCCTGCCCGTCATGACACCCGGGAGCAAGCCGTTGCTGAGATCAGTCGGACACTGAAGGCAATTGCCCGGGAACTGGAGATTCCAGTCATCGGACTTTCACAACTAAACAGGCAGGTTGATGGCAGGACCAATAAGCGCCCGATGCTTTCCGACCTTCGGGAATCCGGCGCCATAGAACAGGATGCCGATGTCATTGCTTTCATCTATCGCGATGAGGTCTACAACAAATACGAGGATAACCCTGAAAGAGGGATTGCTGAAATAGAAATTGCCAAACACCGGAATGGCCCCACCGGAACGGTAAGGGTTCGATTCTCCGCGAAAACGCAGACATTTCTGGACTTAGCGGACAATGCATAAATCTAAGAGTATCAAGCTGAAAACGCCGTATTTTCAAGGCTTTAGAAAATAAAAAAGGAGGCAAGTATGGAAAACTTGAAAGAAATACCGCTGGAGGTCGCGCAGATGCACGCCGCAATGGATGTGGAGAGGATTCACACTGAATTGACCGACTTGGCACAAGCTCACAACAAGGCGATCGGTGCAGGTGATAAAACCGAAGCCGCGCGGCTCAAGGATATGATGCGCGACCGCGGAACCATCCTCAAGAATCACCTCGATTTGATTATTTCGCATGGCGATATCGGAAGAGAGGAAGCGGTCATGTGGGAGGGGTACCGGGAGAGCTTTGAAGGCTATATAGCGTTGTTGAATTAACGAACAGAATGGGTCGTCAAAAGGAGGATGAAACAATGAAGAAAGAATGGCGCAACCACTTAAAGTATTTGAATAATTTAGACAAGCTATTCGGCGAAAACGGCACTTTTCCGAAGATGCTCGAAGAGATATCGAATATGGAGTCGGGGCCGCAATTAAAAAAGAAGAAAGCCCGCCTGCTGAGCCTCATCGAAAAGGCTGACAATGATCTCCAAGGGCTGGCCGAACTGTCCAGGAGGCGGGCCGAGGTTGCCCGGTCGCGGGAGATGTTGGATTTGATATGCTCGATATTACAAGACGATTTGATCACGTTGAAAGATGAAGCCGAAATCGAAAAAAGTGAACAAAAGTGAACACTCGCCGGTAAAAAAAGGGGAGGCGACCCGGAGCCGTCAGCGGGCGTTTGTAACGGCCTATATCGCGAATCGCTTCAGCGTAGCCGCTGCGTGTCGGATAGTTGGCATTGGGAGAACCATTTTTTACAAGTGGCGCAAAAGTAGCCGCTTTTCTCAGGAGCTTGCTGATGCCAAGGAGGAACGCCTGGACGTAGCTGAATCTTGCCTTCATCGAAACATCCAGAGCGGAGATACGACGGCGATTATCTTCTTCTTGAAGACCCAGGGGCGAGGGAGGGGCTATATCGAGGCAACGCCGGTCCGGACCGGTGAGATCCCTCCAAAGAGGGCTGTAGAGATTTTAGATCAGCTAATTTCCGGGATCATCGATATCACCACAGCCACCCTCCAATTTACGAAGGAGGGCCTCCCCTTGCCACGATCACTAGAGATCTTGCTTTCTAAAATTCCACCACCACCGGAACCGCCTCCAGAACTACCCCCGGGAATATCAGATGAGGAACTTGAAGCTGGGTATCAGCGCAAGATGGCCGAGATCGATAAGCAAAAGGAAGATTGGGTTCCGGAGCGCCAAGCAGAGGTCCAGGCGATCAAGGATGAGCTGAAGGGCAGCGCTGATACTTGGGGGCCGACACCGGAGGAAACAGAGGGGATAAAAAAAGAAAGGGGCAAGTAAAGGAAATGGCAAAGATATTTTTCAACAATCAGGAGATGACCCAAAAGGAGATGAACCGCCAGGTCAAGGAGCGAACTGACAGAACCAGGGAGGTCTCCCGCCAGGAGTCCAGGGAGGGAATTACGACTTCCTCTGAGGATGATCTTCATTTTTTTAAGGAGCAATGACATGGAAACGTTACATAATTTCAAGGAACTTCAAGAGAAGGTGATGCTGGGAACCAGTATCACCGGGGCTGAGGCAAGTGCCCTAACGGAACATCTTTCCATCCAAATGGCAATGAAAAGACCGGCCTTTGATTTTGCAGAGATTGAAGGCAAGTTGAACTGCGGACGGCTCGAGGAATTGGCGCTTATGGAGCAGAATCGGCGCTTTGAAAAAAACGGTCCGCGGAGACCTGGCCCGGCCCCTTTTCCCTACGACCATAGTCCTGCATATACCGGTCCCTACCTCGCCAGTGGTAAAGGCGGTCACGAGCGGATGATGGATAAATTCAGGGCGAAACTTGCCGAGATCCGTGAGACGGGGGTTGTGGAATGAATGCCCCGCGACCACAGTCAAGCGGTCAGGCCATGCCATCCGTGTTAGGGTTCGAAGAATTCGCCAGCGTTATCAGTGGCAAGATGCAAGCACCGTCTAAGGAAACAGCTGCAATCCTCAAGCGGATAGAGAAAAACACCAAGGAGAAGATCAGCATTGCGACTCTTGCCGATCCCAGCAAGATCAGGACCGGCCCCGGATCAATGACACGACGTGGTAGGTTGACAGGATACGGCACTGCCACCCGGGACGCTCACGGGAGGTTCGCCACCACGGCATCAGGAAACTTCCCTGGTACTCGGCAAGAAGGCTCACAGGGGATTATTGGCGTCATTCAGAGAGGTTTCCAAATGGCGACGAACAAAGTCAAATCCGATGCCGGCAAAGAGGTTATAGGCAAGGCCATAGGCGGTCCGCTATTTGAGGCAGCCATGGAGATCAAAGACGCCCGCGACCGGATCAAAGAGGAAATGGCGGATGAAAGAAGCGTCCTGGGTAAGGGTGCGAAATGGGCGAAAAAGAAGGCGGGAATCTCGTCTGAACCTACAGTTGACGCCAAGATCGTGGACAAATCCACCATCATGCCGGATATTACCCCGAGCAAGCCCCAGGGCGAAGCCTCCGGTGAATCGTTAGACAAAATCGTCGGCACCTTGATGAAGTCAGAAAAGAGCGATGAAGATCGCCACAAGGAGCTGGTTGCAGCCATTATCAGGGCCGGAAAGCCTGACCCACGCAGCATGGACTTACCTTCACCGCGGGAAACTGGACCCGGATCCACAGAAAAACGACGAAGCAGCCGGTCAAAGGGCGGCAAGAATATGCAGGTTTCCAAAACAACCGGGCTTCCCAAGGGTGGCGGGAAAATGGGTGGCTTATCCATGCTCCCTGGGGCTACCCTTCCCGGTGGCAATAGACCTGCTGGAGGTGGGTTAGGGTTAGACGGTTTAGCGTCTATGGCAATGAAAGTTGCTCCAGCGCTGGCGGCGATGGCAGCGTTGCCCTTGGGTGCCATTGCAGCAGGCGTAGGAGCAACTGCAGCAGCAATAGGAGCGGTTGGAGCGGCGGGGTACAGCGCCGTTACTGGAAAGGACAACTTTATCAGCAAAGGCGCTCAAAAGCTGGGCCTCGTTCCCAAGCTCGAGACCGATGCAAGCGGAAAAGTGGTGGCTGGCGCGGTGGCTACGGCGTCGGAATCGGGCAAAGGCGGTGCCGGAACCATCAGCACGGGCAAAAATGACGCAGGCGGGGCATCCTATGGCAAAAAACAATTTGCCAGCGCGGGCGGAGATAAATCTCCCGTCGCTCAGTTCGTCAAGTCGAGCAGCCACGCAAAGGAATTTGAAGGGCTGCCGCCGGGGACTCCCGAATTTAACAAGAAGTGGAAAGATGTTGCAGCCTCCGACAAGAATTTTGGTGCAGAACAGGACGCCTATGTTGCCAAAACCATGTCGGCGCCGGTCCTTGCCAAGGCCGTCAAGGGGGGATTCAACTCGCAGGATGTAGGTGTCCGGGAAGCCCTGATCAGCCAATCCGTTAACCACGGTCCGGGCGGAAACAAGAAAATCCTCGAGGGTGCGCAAGCCGAGTTGTCCAGACGATACGGCAGCGTAGAGGCGGCGCCGGTAACGGATCAGATCGACGCCTTGACCGCTTCCCGGAAGCAGTACGTCAACCAGGTTGCAGAAAACAAAACGGTCACTGCCCAAAAACTAAGAGCCAAGGGAGACGAAAAGGGTGCCCTCAAGGCCGAAGGTGAGGCCAAACAGTTAAAGCAAATGGCGGGCGTGGGCGGGCGGTACGACAAAGAAAACGCCATTGAAAAGGATCTTTCAGCAACCGGTGGCATTGTCGGCAAGACTGCCATTGCCCAAAAGGCGAAGGCCATTGAGCCCTCCCTGATGGAAGGTGAGGCAGTCCGCCAAACGGCAACTACTGCCGAAATATCGAATGCGCCGCCGGCCAGCGTGACGGCTACCCCAGTAGCAGGTGCCCGTAAACGGATTATGGCCGGGAACCGAGAGAGATTAGCGACGGCGGGCGCGGGTAGCTTAGCGCCAAAGGTTATCGAGGGCATATATCCGGAAACTACCCTCGCAAAGGCAGTGCCGGGCTTGCAGCCTCCCGTTACATCCCTTGCAACGTCAGCTACTTCACGACCGAGCCCACCGGAACGGATCCAACCGGCCAGGATTGACGAGGGAGCACCGGCAAAGCAGATGCGGGGATCAAATCAAGTCATTCCGGACATGGGCGGCGTCTTCATGGCGGCGCTGGATAAGCTCAACGCGACGGTGGCCAAGTTATCGAGTGGGGATGAAACTACCCGGACTGCCGCTCAGCAGATCCGGACCGAGTTTGATGATACCATGCTGACCCTTATGGCATACGATAGAATCTAAGTAAGGAGACGAATATATGGCGATTTCAGCCCAAGAAAAGGAACTAGCGGCAAAAGAAAAAGCAGCGCAACTCGGCACCGGGACAAAGCACGAGGCAGCAAAAGTCAGCGTATATGGTAATGCCGATCCAAAGGTAAGCCCATTTTTAAAGGCGTGGATAGCGCAGCCGGACGATAAAAGCAAGATAAGCGTTTTAGTCGTTGGTTTGATAGGGCAGGGGACATCCCGGTCCTTACAGGCCAACTGGAATAGCCCTTTTGAGCAAAGCAATCTGGGGGGGATGTTCGAGAAGGCGGGCGGACTTCTTCAGGCGACAACTGAAAAAACATCCGTAACCACGCTCTCGTCAACGCAAATATGGGAAGGAAATCGACCGAATACATTCAATCTGACTCTTTCGTTCTATGCCATAAACGACGCTTTCAGAGAGGTCATGGAGCCCCTTCGTGAGCTTGAAAAGATGATGGGGCCTGACATATCGGCTGGAAAAGAAGGCGACGGTGCAATCAAGGAATTCCTCGCGAACGCGAAACCGTTAGGGCGTATCCCGCTTCCCGTCATTCTTAACATCGGGCGCCGGATGATGATTCCAAACTGCGTGATTGAGTCCATGTCGGTCCCCCTGGACAAGGAAAGAACCAAGGAGGGCTATTTGGTGAGGGCGGATGTAACGCTGTCCATATCCACAAAGGTCATGCTCAACAAGGAAAACATCGCAAAGACGTGGGGATGAACCCCTTCAGTAAACGGCGTGCGGCGCAGGTTTGAGCCCTCCTTCCCTGCATCGCTTGCTTCCCTAGGCCCGGGAGATGCGACTCCACTTGCTTTTCCCGGGCCTTATATTTCACACATGATTGAAACTGAAATCGATTTAGACGCTCTGCTTGATGGCGAGTCGTCGTTACGGTCCGGTATCTTTCGGCTCTGGTTGGCTGTGTTTCTCTCGGCTTTCTTCGCGCTAAAAGATGGGCGTGATTATGCCCCGGGGGCTCGAGATTTTCTCTTTGGAGACAACCCATTCTTTGATTTTGTGGCTGATGAAATGGGCTACGAGCCGGGCGGTCTCCGGGAAAGAATTCGGAAGGCCTTAAAAAGAGGTCGATGTGAGAAACAGGGCACCCCATTCTATTGACATGACCTCCGTGGAGTGATATTTGATGGCCGTAACTCCGTTGTGGAGGCGATCTTCTTATTCCCACCGGGGGTGGATGGAACGGGCGCTTGGAATCCATCTCCGTATTCTCGGTATCGGGCTCTTTCTCCAAGCCAAGATCTCTTATGTAGGATAGAGATTCCTAAATGACCGATGAAACACTTGAAAAAATCATCGACTCCCTTAACATACCTGAAGCACCTGATCTGATATTCTTGCGGCCGCTTACAAACAAAGTATTCGTAGGCCGGGTGTGGCTAAAACTTCCAAGCGGGGGGACGTTCGATGAGAATAGCTACACCATGTTTTTTGTCCGGAACCAGCGCAAGACCGTTGTCGCTGCTGTTCTCGATATGGGGAAACAAGACCTCCACATTTTTGTCAAACCAAAGCACCGCGGTAGAGGATACCTTGCGGATGCGCTACGTTCGGTTATCTTGCCTTTTTTGTTTGCATCGGGAAGAAAAGAGCAACAAATCACCTTTCGAACAGAACAGGCCAAACACCATGCTCAAATCGTTGGATTTCGACTTCTCACAGATGCTGCGGCAGTGATCACACCGGATGACTTACCAGCTATTTCCGCCCCCACGCCCAAGCTTGTCCCGTCATCTGACGGACAGGTGAAAAGAATCAAACAGAGAATATGGGAAGCGGCTGCGTTCCTGCGCATCGCAAGAGATGACATTCAAACTGCTTTCGGAGATGATGAGGCATCGAAGCTTAATTCTGTAGCCGCTTCTGCTGAGCAACACGCCTCCCACATCCACGACTTGTGGCATGCCAGAAAATTGTCAAACAACCAAGGGCGTGGAAGAAAGAAGCTTCTGAGACATCGCTGAAGGGGGAAATCAGATGATACGAACAAAGGACATTCCTTTAAGAACAAAGAAGCTTATCATCCAAGAAGCTGCTGGTCTTTGCGGTTTCTGCGGTGAGATCGATGTGGCCACCTTGGAGTTTCATCATATTCACGGTAAGAGTGTCCCAGATCCGCATTCTCAAGAAAACCTTATCTATGTTTGCAAGAACTGTCATGGGAAAATAACGGCTGGACAAATATCTGAAGCGGATGTTGTTCTGCAGAAGAGAATCTTGATATACAAGGGCAATCCCAATGCGAAAACGGCTGTAGGGGCTCGTATCCTGAATTTTATTGGCGGTGTCAACACCGGGACTATTGCTAATGAGGTTCACTTTCACGGGAAGAGCAGCAAGAAACAGGTGCCTACCCCCCCAGGGTCAATAGGGGCAGATGCTATAAAACGGAATTACTTGAAGCACCTCATCGATCGATACCATGAATTTGCTAAGGCTGAAAAGGGAGAAAGCTATAAATATGTAATCTTTTACCAGGCGATCAAGAGAAGTTACGGAGCCAAATGGGACATGATCCCGCTCCATCTGTTTGAAGACGCTTGCGCATATATTCAGTCGCGGATTGACAAAACTGTCCTTGGCAAGAACAGAAAGGCCCACGGACAAGGCAATTATAGCTCCTTCCTCGATTATTATGAGAAGTATGTCAGCAGGGAAAATTCCTAAGACAAGGCATCAGCCGTATGCCAGCTGGAAGAGAAAGGAGCTTAAAAGCGATTTTCGGGCGTCGTTCCCTCGCCGGCCCCCTGCCTTTCACGTCCTGCCAGTTATTGTGGAAAATACGCAGCAATCTTCTTTTCAAAAGTATCCATAGCATCATACGCAGCTCCACAATACTCGATTCCATGCGGAGGATGCACAAAAACATGATCTTTTGCACTGCCCCACGACGTGACGTTGCAATCCAGTCCCACGAGATTCCCATGCTTAAAAATGGTCAGATCAACAAGGATGTCATTGACATAATTCCAAACATGCCAATCATGCAAAAGCAACAGAGTGTTTTCAATCACAATGTCACCAATGTTGGTGCCAAATGGGATTCTGCTGACCATGAAACCCAAGACTATTTTAATCCTGGGTTTCGGTTTGATGATGCCGATGTTCGATAGATGATTGACCAAGTGAAACATCCCTTGGCTATTAAAAAAGCATTGATTCAATTGAAATATCTTTCCATTTTCGTATCTGTCTGTTGCATCAAATTCGCTTTGCATTATGTCGATATTGTCCTGAAGATCCTTGATAAGAAGAGTCTGAAGTTTAGTCTCTCTCGATGGTTCTGGGTATTTCTTTAAATCTTCATTTTCGTAAATACTTGGCGGAACATTTGAAATTATAGAGACATCACGATTTTCTGAGAGGAGGTAATACTCAATCCCAGATGACACTTTTTCTTTTGCAGACAAATTTAACACCGCAATAATCTCAGCAGGGTCCGATGTGCCGTGAAGTTTCCCCCCGTCGCTTGGCCATTCCATTTTATCACCGCCATAAGTAGGACATTATTAGAAAATTAATGAATATCAATCGCTTACGCCGTATTTATTTTCCCTCCACCGACCTCTTGAAGTTTACATAATGTATATTATACGACATCCGATATTTTAAAAATCCCCACTTTTGCCTTCTATACGGGGCTTATCCTCCACTTTGGGGCTAACTTTTCAGCAAGCTCCTGATATATTTCGATATATCAACCCCTGCATCGGTCGCCTTTTTGGTCAGCGCCTGGAACTCATCTTCAGGCATGAGGATGCTGATCTTGCGGGTCAACTTCGGATCGGTCCGCTTTGCGTCCATCGCCTTGACCCGACGTGCTACCTTCAATTCCGCCTTAATTCGGTCCACGCCGGCATAATCTTCAGGCGTCGGGATCTTCCCGGCCTGGAAAAGGGCGTGGATCCCCTCTTCGGTTTCCCGCAGTTCCTTTTCTAGGGTGTCAATGTCCATACTGTTACCCCTTCCAATTACATAATTTCAAGGGCAGGGCCTTCACCAAAACAACCCGCCCCGCTTTGTCCCTTCACCGTCCTGTTTGTTTCTGCCCTTTCAATCCTCATGCCATAACCAGAAAACCGTTTACAGGGCATTTTAAAGCGCCGCCCGCTCAGACTTTCCCCCGGTATTTCTGAATGTCTCAGCCAAATCCTTGAAAATTCCATCCAATGCATCCCGGTAGGGCGCCTGGAATGCTCGGAATTCATCAGCATGGGAGTCGCCATGTTCGATAATGCGCGGTTCGCCAACCTGTAGCACATTGACCCGCTTTCCCGCGCTTGGCCTGGGTTCTTTAGCCAGCCTTACTTTCCCCGGATCATCGAAAACGGCCTCCTCATCCATGATTTCCCAGAGAGGCTTCTGTCCTCCTTTCCGTCCGAAACGATCCATGGCGTATAGCAGCGACCACAGGTCTCGATGGGTCCTCTCTTCGGGCGTTTTTTCTGCTCGATTAAGAAGACTGTTTAGTTCCCTGATGACATCCCTGTGCTTACAGACCCCTATCTTTCCATATTCAGAATAGACCCCCGACCAACTGCCCATACTGCGCCGGTCATCCACGTAAACTTTTTCCCCATTGAGATAGCGGATCTTCACGTTGTTACCTCCACTTTGAAAGAATCTATTTCCGTAATAAATGCATGAGCTTCTTCAACGCCCTCAATGACTTCTGACAGAATCAATAACAGGCCTTCTATCCAGGCCGTATAGTCATCGAATTCTGGAGGAGTGTCGTGGTCAATCTTTTCAAAATATTCTTTCAGAACGTGAGCTTTGATAAAGCTCCTCCAAAGCGTTTCCCGTGCTTTAGCTGCCGCTTTGTCCAATGGAGTTTTCTTCATGCCGGCACCTCCCTATTCTGTGTCTTTTGTTCTTGCCTCCATGCCTTGAATTTGTCGGACAGGAAGTCATTGTCAACCACTTGGGGCGGCGAATAAAGCGCCCCCTTGACGACGTTCAGGTGAGTGATCCGGTTTTTTTGTTGGGGAACCTTCGCTGGCTTTCGGCGGATTTTTCCTTTGAACTCCGAAATAATTTCTTGAATTTCACGAATCAATTCCATGGCTTTTTCACTCTCTTCCATTGAGCGCTCAATATTGGCCGCTACGCGCTTCGGCACCCACTCATTTTCAGGGCACGGCTCAAGCCATCGTTTGGCCCAAAATCCTTTAGTGTGGATCTCTTCGAGGGGACCATCAATTGCCTCGTAAAGGAGATTCAGATTGATGAACGTGTCCTTTGTCATATTCTGCCCCCCCTTTCCCGCAGCGCCCTTTCCATGCCTTCAAGCTCCATAAGCCTCATGGACTTCTTGATTGAACCTGACAACACCATAATGGTCCCCGCAAGTGCCCGACAACACCCCTTGTTGCCCGATTCCAGAACAAAACGCGCATCGCAAAGGATACCATCTACAGGAAGGGCGCCATACTCCTCAATTGTCATGGTTTCTCTGTCAATTTTTGCCATATTCAATCCTCCTTAAACAAAAAAAGGCCATGGAATTGTCAAGGCTCATCATAAGCCTTCCGGCCCTTACGGGTAACGGATTCCATGACCAGATTTAAGTTTATGGTACAAACAGCAAAACCCATTAACGGATGGGCCTCCCGATGATGAATTTAGACGCCTTCACCATACACCACCCATGGCCATTGTCAAGAAATATTTGCAACCACTTTTAGTTTGCTTTTCAGGAAGGTGGGTGTTATGATCGTTGACAAGATGAGCAAACATGACAAGCTGATAAAGCGATTTCTGCAGCGTCCAACTGATTTCACATGGGATGAATTGACGGCGCTGTTGGCTGGTTTCGGATATGTTCCGGCAAAAGCAGGAAAAACCGGGGGCTCTCGCGTGCGTTTTATTCATGAGACATCGGAACCGATCATCCTGCATCGGCCACACCCAACGCCGGTGTTGAAGCGATACCAACTTGAACAGGTTGAAGAGACTTTGAGGAAAGGAGACCTCTTATGAAGGATACGATGACATACAAGGGCTATTTCGGCTCTGTCCATTACAATGACGATGACAAGATTTTCTACGGGAAATTAGAATTCATCCGCGCCTTGGTAAGCTATGAAGGTACAGATGTTCTTTCGCTGCGAGCTGCTTTTGAGGAAGCCGTAGATGATTACTTGGATCTTTGTGAAGAGGCCGGGAAGAAGCCGGAAACACCTTTCAAGGGTACATTCAACATCCGGCTTGATCCCTCTCTGCACCAGCGACTTGTTGCCCACGCCATGGACGAGGGCAAGACTTTGAACGCCTTCATAAAGGATGCCCTGGAGAAGGCCGTTTCCGGGGCATACGCCTGAAGCCTCACATGCAAATATCAAGATCCGACATGGAAGTCATGGGGTTTATTTTTTCATGAGTGGTTGTCGTTTTGGGGGTGGATTTGGGGGCATCCCGGAATTTCTTTCTCTTGTAATCTTAAGAAATGCAAATAGATAGACCGTGTATGTGATAGTTCGCCCCTCAGCCATATTATGGATTACCGCATCGGCGTTGACGAATACTCAGGCCATGCTTTTAATATAGGGACACTTCACCTATTTAACGGGTGGGTGACTTCAAATTGTTTAACTCAAGGCCTTTCTGAATTTTATCGATCACCGTTTTTTCTTCATCCTCATACTTCCCGTCGGCCAGGGCGATACGTTTGGCGATGGAAAGGGCCTCTGCCCGGTCCTCTTTCGTTTTGATGAGCTTGCCCAAGGCCTTGAGGGCGGCATCCTCATCGGCCTGAAGGATCTGCGCCTGGCGGCGCACAATCTTTTTAAACTCGGCCGGTCTTATCTTGCTCAAGACTTTATGGGTCTTGGCTATTTCCTGTGCGACTTCAAACAGCCTTCGTTTAATGATGTGATTCTTCCGGGCGACGGCCATGATAATCCTGACCAATCCTTCGGCAACCCCTCCTTCCTCAAGGGCCGTCCAGCGCTTGTCCTCGCTTCCGCCATCACCTGCTGCCGGAATTGCGCCGTTTTCCTCCGCACCGGGTACGGGCGTGCAGAAGAACTGCATAAGGGGATTTTCATAAATGGCCCGGAACTTCCGTTCGATACGACTATCCCTCGCATCGCGGTATTGGTTTAGCCATTTGATCATAAAATCAGAAAAGCTGTATTCAAGTTCAACAAAGGGATTATCCGGCTTTACGGGCTTACGGTTTGCCTTCACGGAGGAGGCGACATATTTGAGGGGACGAAGGAAAGGATTGATGTCCGATAGCAGATAACGCTTTAAACGCAGCGGATGGAGGAGGCGGCTGATTTCGCCGGTCAGTTCCGAGGACAATAACCGGACCCAGGGGCGACAATACATTTTATAGTGATTATCAAGCAACTCAGACATCGTGTTGACGGTGCAGAAGTCTTCTTCATCCTGGACGCCGTCATCCATGGCCAAGATGTCGTCGATAGTTCGCTCTTCGAAGCGGGTGTCAATATCGCCGCTCTTGATGTCGCCCTCGATGATCATTTCGTAGAGCCCCGGCGGGAGGTAGTCGATCATGTCGAAACTCGCGAGGATCTCCTTGTGCTCCTTTTGGGCCACACCTCCCGAGACAAAGATGCCCAGATGACCAATATCCTCGTGGATGATGTAAATGATCACCTGTCCGGCCTTTTTAATATCTTCCGTGGTCGGATGAACTTTGGTGATCCAGTTGAGGGCTTGCTGAGGGGGTGTAATATTATCACCCCGGGAGGCAAAGACGATGATGGGGCTCTCGATGTTACGGAGATTGATCTTCGTTCCCGGGCGGATTTCCAACTCCCCTTTTTCCAGCTTGTTGCCCACAAATAAATTGTTCACAATGAATTCTATCTCTTCCGTATTCATGAGGAAGAAACCGCCCCACCATTTTTCGAAATTGAGGTAGCGCTCCACCTCCTCGTCGATATTTTTATAGACGTTATACTGCTTGGTCCAGATGGTATTGGCCGGGTTCAGGCCCTCAAAGTTGGAAACCAGGTTGGCGCCGTCAAATTTGCCGTTTCCGAGGTCGCTCAATAGCGATACCATCCATGATCCGCCGTTGAGACCTCCCTTGTAGCGCATGGGATTGGTCCCTTCCACGCCTGCCCAGTAGGACAGGGGCGCCCCGTTGAGAATCAGGGGACCGGTAATGTCGGGACGGTCGGCGCACAGGAGGGCTGCGGCCCAGCCCGCCTGACAGTTGCCCATGATCGCTGGGGCGTCGGCGTAGGGGTGAAGATTGACAATCTCCTCGATGAACCGTGCTTCCGCTGCCTCTACGTCACTCAGGGTCTGGCCGGGCATCGGCTCTGTATAGAAAAGAATAAAATAGACAGGATAGCCACGTTCGAGGGCCATTCCGATTTCCGAGTTTCTTTTGGAACCGCCGATCCCCGGTCCATGACCGGCCCGGGGATCGATAATGACGATCGGGCGTTTGGGCAGCAGCTCCGTCTTTCCCCTGAGTTCTTTAAGGCGAGCGGTTTCTTTTTCTTCCGGGGTGCGCTTCTTGGCCCTCCGGTCGGTGATCCGGACCAGAGAATAATTGACGGGCTTCTTGAATTCCCGCCCATCGAGAATCATTTCATATTTGAAAACCAACACGGGGGGCTGGCCGTTTTTAAGATGTTCGATGTAGGTGTTGCCCCTTCTGCGCATGGTATCGGCATAAAGGACGGAGCGTTGCAAGGCGTCCGTCGTATACTCAACCAAATGCCCGACAGCGTCCCAGGTCGGGGTTATTTTTGTAGATTGTAAATTAGAATTCTCCATAATATCTGTCTCCTTTTCTGATAAACCGCCGGAAACATAGGGCATAGACGTGCCAGTGTCAATAAAAATATTTCTCTTGAGACACGACATAATTCAAAATTACTTTTTACTAATTTGTCAATATTTACGACATGTAACATGCATCCCTTGCGATTGGTGACTCCCCTCCTGCCCGTTAAATATTGCCTATAGCAGCCATTACGTTACAAAGACCAAAGTAACTTTTTTGAACCAATATCACGTGTAATTCGTACATATTTGTACATTTTGTGCTTGACAGGGTCTTTCCTCGGTGATAGAGGGGTCGGCAATAGATTACCGCCTGCCTAATAAAAAGGTATTGCCCATGTCTCAGGAAATAGAACGGAAGACACTCCTTATCCTGAAAATTGTCCGCGACTCTGTGGCGCCTGTCGGGGCTCGGGTAATTTCCCGTCGTCTTCAGGATTATGGAATCACTCTGAGCGAAAGGGCCGTCCGTTATCATCTTCGTTTTATGGACGAACGCGGTCTTACGGAACTCATTGGGAAACTCGATGGGCGCACCATCACCAACATGGGCATCGAGGAAATTCAGCATGCCATGGTCCGCGATAAAATCGGCTTTGTCATCTCCCGCATTGAAATTCTCTCCTTCCGTACCACCTTCGATCCTGTCCGGCGGCAGGGACTCATTCCGATGAATATCTCCTTTTTGCCCCGGGAAAACCTTTCTGAGGCCTTAAAGGTTATGGCTGCTGTTTTTGAAGCAAACCTGAAGGTCAGCGACCTTGTCGCAGTAGCCCATGAGGGGCAGCGTATTGGGGATGCCTTAGTCCCGGCAGGTAGGGTAGGGTTTGCCACCGTATGCAGCATCGTTACAAACGGAGTCATGCTGAAAAACGGGATTCCCATGGATTCCAAGTTCGGAGGAATCCTGCAGATGAGAAAGGGACGTCCCCTCCGTTTTGTGGAACTGATTTACTATTCCGGTTCTTCCCTTGACCCGTCAGAGGCTTTTATTCGTGGTAAAATGACATCGGTCCGAGAAGCCATTGCCAACGGGGAGGGAAAGATATTGGCGAATTTTAGAGAAATTCCCGCGCCATGTATGGACAAAGTAAGGGAAATCGTCAGCAATCTCAGGAGGGCGGGGATGAATGGCGTTTTAGTTACCGGGGAAATCGGAGAAGCCGTATGCCAGATACCTGTGGATATTCATAAGGTAGGCATGATCCTCATCGGTGGCCTCAATCCGACGGCCGCCGTCCACGAGGCTGGCATCCCGATTGAAAATCATGCCATGTCTACAATGCTTGAATATGGTGATCTCAGGCCATTCACGGAAGTATATGAAGAGATGTCAATTTAAAGAGAAAAAACAGATAAACCAGAAAATTTCTACAAAGGGAGGAGAATTTTATGAATCTTAGGCAACCAAATGCAAACGAGTCAACGGGAACGTTCAACCGTTCCAAAAGTGTTGTCCCCATGTCGGGTATTTGCAGCCGATGTGTGGATGGATGTCGGGGAGGCTGCGAGATCTGGCTGTCCTCATTCCGGGGCCGTGAAGTTCTCTATCCCACGGGCTTTGGTGAAATTACCGCCGGGGCGGACAAAAACTATCCTGTCGATTATTCTCATCTCAGCATTCAGGGATATGCAGTTGGCGCCGAAGGTTTGCCTAAAGGAGTAACGGCTGGTCCGGATACAGCATTATTTCCATCTGTGAATACGGAAACTGCATATGGCTGGAATAAAAAGGTCAAAATGCGCATGCCCATCTTCACAGGCGCCCTGGGTTCCACGGAGATTGCCCGTCGGAACTGGGAACACTTCGCCGCTGGTGCAGCCATTTCCGGCGTCACACTCGTATGCGGTGAAAATGTATGCGGTATCGATCCCGGCCTGGAATTGGACAGCAAGGGCAAGGTGAAAAAATCTCCTGAAATGGACCGTCGCATCGAGACTTACAATCGCTATAATGAAGGATATGGAGAGATCCTGGTCCAGATGAACGTGGAAGACACACGCCTGGGGGTTGCTGAATATGTAAGTAAAAAGCACAAATTAGATACGATAGAGCTTAAATGGGGACAGGGCGCCAAGAACATCGGCGGTGAAATCAAAGTAAAGACTCTGGAAAGGGCCATAGAATTAAAAAAACGGGGCTATATTGTTCTGCCCGATCCGACCCTTCCTGAAATCAAGGCCGCCTTTAAGGATGGGGCCATCAAAGAGTTTGAACGCCATTCCCGTCTTGGCTTTGTGACGAAAGACGGCTTCATGAAAGAGGTTGCGCGTCTCCGCAAAATCGGTTTCTCCCGTATTACTCTGAAGACCGGCGCCTATTCCGCCGTCGAGCTGGCCATGGCGCTCCGCTTCTGTTCCGAGGCAGAGATCGATCTTTTAACCATTGACGGCGCACCGGGCGGCACCGGCATGAGCCCCTGGCCCATGATGTGCGAATGGGGCATCCCCAGCTTCTATCTCCACAGCCTGACCTATCAGTTCTGTGAAGAGATGAAAAAGAAGAAGCTGAGGGTTCCCGATATCGCCGTCGCCGGCGGCTTTTCATCGGAAGACGGAGTATTCAAGGCCCTATCTATGGGCGCCCCATACGTCAAGGCCGTCTGCATGGGGCGAGCTCTCATGATCCCCGCTATGGTTGGCAAGAATATCGGCGAGTGGATCGCAAACAAGAATCTGCCCAAGACCGTCTCCGTCTTCGGTACGACGATAGAGGAAATTTTCGTTTGTTATGAGGAGTTGAAGAAGAAGTACGGTAAGGAAACTGAGAAAATTCCTCTGGGCGCCCTTGGTTTCTATACATACGGTCAGAAATTCAAGATCGGGCTTCAGCAGCTCATGGCCGGCAGCCGAAACTTCAACCTTTCCACGGTTACCCGCAGGGATGTCATGTCCCTGACCAAAGAGGCGGCCGACATCTCCGGCATTCCGTATGTTATGGAAGCCTATTTGAAGGAAGCAAAGAAGATTCTGACCGAATAGAACGATAAATCCTTATCTGACCATTTACTACAACCGAAGGAGAGGGCTTTTTATAGAGCCTTCTCCTTCGGCTTCTTTGCACATAATTGTATCTTTGTTCGGGCATCATCCCCCCTCTTTACTTTCTAAGTCACATTTCAGTACGATGACGTCATCAACGTAAATAGGTGTTTTAATGTTTATAAATACTTTTTGCGGGGTGGGATTGGTGCCATAATTTCAGCATAGCACATTATTGTTGAAAAAAATCGACAAAAAAACGTTTTTGTTCCTTTCTTCACGATAATGAATAGATTGTTGCAGCGTCTATTTTTATTTATATCGCCTCACTATTGCGGACGGCGTCGGGTAATAGGTTGAAATAAACAATAGCAGAAAATTTCGTTGTAGACAGCGCTTTTAGATGAAATGGTTGTCTTGACTGCTATATTTATTGCTGTAGGCAAATACCCCGTGCCTCAAAAATCCAACACGCACTTTTTATGCCAAACCAGCGCGGATAGAACAAAAACCATCACCAAGATACCTCGCGCATTTAACACAGGTTATGGCACTATATTTGCTTTAATTGCCGCTACTGTTCGGTACGTTTCTGTGATTTGTGCGAACAAAGGATTCACTTATCCCTTATCTATCGCAGTGAGGATAATATGGAAATGCTACATCATAAAGATTTAAAATTATATATCTTTTACTGTTCAAATTGTATCGACGGAGATGAACTTAGCCGCCTGTTTGGCGAAGAAGAGGGGGATGAGCATAAAATAATCAGCCTGCCATGTTCCGGCAAGGCAGATCTCCTTTATTTCCTCAAGGCGTTTGAGACGGGAGCAGACGGCCTTGCTTTAGTCACCTGCCCTAAAAATGAATGCCATTACCTCGAAGGTAATCTACGGGCTCCTAAAAGAGCGGAACAGGCCAATACCCTCCTTGAAGAGGCCGGAATGGGTGGCAAGCGTGTAACCGTCCTGCCTATGAATGGTAATGGAATGGAAGGAATTGTTTCAAAATTAAAAATTTTTCGTGAAAAAATTCGCGGTATGTCGTAAGACGCCACCGGCAACATAGATAAGGGATTTCCGTTAGTACATCTTGCCCGGGTACGGGTAAAACATAATAGTCTGGTGAGCATAGTGAAAAACGAAAAAAGGTTTCATGATCAATTGAAAAGTGGAGATTTCGTCGTTACGGCTGAATACCTGCCAAAGGCGGAAACAGAGGGCGCGGCGATTAAGGCGGCCCTGCAAGCGCTAAAAGAAGTGCCGTCAGCGGTTAATGTAGCGGATAATCCTTTCGGAGTTGTCATGTCCAGCCTGGCGGCATCGGTTATCCTCGCCCAAGCGGGAATCGAACCTGTTTACCAGGTTGTTACCCGTGACAGAAACCGTATCGCCATCCAATCCGACTTGTTGGGTGCGGCGGCCTTGGGGATCAGGAACATCCTTTGCCTTTCGGGTTATCATCAGACTTTAACGGATAATCCCGAGTCCGCGAATGTATATGACCTCGATTCTACGCAGTTGATCAACGTCATAAAAAAGATGCGTGAACAGGGTGAACTGCTGAATGGTGAAAAGATAAACGGCTCCTTCCCCGTAATAACGGGCGCCGCCGCCAATCCCTATCTGAAGCCCGTTGACTTAAACATCATCAGGCTTACGCAAAAAGTCGCAGCTGGGGCGGAATTTATACAGACACACGCTGTATTCAACATTGATGAGTTCCAACATTGGTTTGATGCGGTAAAGCAGGCCGGCCTTGCCGAAAAAACAGCGATTATAGCCGGTGTCTTTCCTTTGGATAGCGCTGAGGAAGCAGAATTTCTCCTGAATAAATACACTGAGTTCCAAATACCTGCCGGTATCATTGAAAGATTGAAATCTACCGGAGACAGGCAAGCCCAGAAAAAAGAGGGTCTGTCTATTTGCGTGGAAATAATCAATAAACTTAAAAATATGAATGGATTACGGGGGATACATATTCTCTCCGGTGGAAAAGAAGAAATGTTACCAGATATTTTATCAGCCTCCGGATTGTCCGGCAAGCGCTAATATGACAACGGAGAGCTGATTCTATGCCAGAAAAATATCACATAGAAACAAAACCTGTTCCTCCCAGACGTCCGCGTATCGGCAAGTACGGCATTGTCGATTGGCGGGAAGATTGCGCAAGGTGCCACAACTGCGTCAAGAAGGCTTGCGTGTATGACCGGCACCGCGATGAGATTAAATATATCCGGGATCTCGAGACCGTGGATTCCCTTTTCTTCGATTGCATGGGCTGCTTTTCCTGTGTTCAGGATTGCACCAAAAACCTTTTATGCCTCGCAATTAATCCTGAATATGAAAAGCTCGGGAACAGCTACTGGACGCCCGAGATTATTCTGACGACATGGGCTCAGGCGGAGACGGCGAAAATTCCCGTTTCCGGAGCAGGTTATGGCGGGAAATTTTCCGGTTACGGGTTTGATTCGATGTGGACCGATATGTCGGAAATCGTGCGGCCGACCCGGGACGGAATTCACGGACGCGAGTATATCAGTTCCGCCGTCGACATCGGGCAAAAATCATCTTTTCTCGTCTTGAACGGTGATGAAGTGGTTTCGCCTCTGTCTCCAATCCTGTCCATTCCCATGCCCCTCGTTATTGATAGAATCCCGGATAAGTATACCCTCCCGAAGCTCGATGCGATCATCGTGGAAACGGCGGTCAAAACCGATCTCATTGCCTTGGTGGATGCGCAAAAATGGCCCCTCGCAGGCGTTGATGCCGACAAATGCCTGCCCCACATCGCCTTTTATTTCGCTGCCGACGCCGCGATGCTTCCCGTGGAAATTTTGAAAAGAACGAGGTTGGCCGAAATAGAAGCCGGCGGGAACGTTAAAAGCCGTATCCGGGAACTAAAACGGATCCATCCCGGCGTTGTCGTTGCCGTGCGCGTCGAATTGACTGCCGGCGGCATGCAACGGGCTATCGATCTTGCCGATGAGGACGTCGAGGTTATTCATATCGTAGCGGATAGCAACGGCAGGGAGATCGGATCGGAACACCCCATGTTCATTAAGGATATGATCCGTAAGGTGCACAAGTCCCTGATCGAAAACGGCCGGAGAGATGACGTTACCATCATCGCCGGAGGCGGCATCGCCCTTCCGGAACATATGGCAAAAGGTGTTCTGTGCGGCGCCGATCTTGTATCGATTGACCTGCCCCTGCTGGTGGGACTTGAATGTCACCTGTGCCATCAATGCGGGGATAGCCATGCCTGTCCTGCTAAAATTCAGGAAATCAATCCAAGTTACGGCGTCGGAAGAATGACCAATTTAATCAGCGCCTGGCATGACCAGTTGGTTGAATTGATGGGCGCCATGGGTATGCGTGATGCCCGGCGTCTGAGAGGGGACGTAGGACGGGCCATGTTTTTTGAGCAACTCGAGGAGGAAGCTTTTGGCAGACTTTTTGGAAATAGATTGCAAGCTTGAAGATATTATTCCGGAAAAAACGCGGAAGACCCGTACGCCTCAATTCAAACAGGCGCGTACGATACGGCCGGCTCCGCCCCGATACCGGAATGAGATCTCCAAATATATTATCCTGAGAAACGAAGAACTATGTCTCAAATGCGGCAAATGCGTTGAAATATGTCCCCAGGGCGTGCATGTGAAAAGTCCTGGGTATAAATATTTTGCCCAGCCGAAGAGTCATCTCTGTTTTGGCCCGGTGTGTGAGAAAAAAGGATGCTATTGCATTACGGCATGTCCTCAGGGCGCGTTGCGCATCCAGGAAAACCCGATGATGAAAGCCCTTGGCGATTACCGTTGGCCTGCCGAGATGATTCTCGCCACCTGGAAGATGGCGGAAAACGGTGAATGCCCTTCCGAAGATTACGGGTATGAATTCGAGACGGGAAAATCAGAGGGAGGATTCGACCGCCTCCGGTTTAAATTTCCGGACCGACCGCCCATCGAACTTAGAGAAGAAGAAATAGATACGAGTATTGAACTGAATCGCCGCCACGACGGACGTGCCAGGATCAGGATCGATGTCCCGTGGTATGGCGGCGGCATGTCCTTCGGCTCCGTCAGCAATACGACCCAGCTTTCCAAGGCACGGGCGGCCGTGGCGTGGAATACCTTCTCGTGCACGGGCGAGGGCGGTTTCATGGAACGGATGAGGCCTTACGACGATCATATGATCACCCAGGTCGCCACGGGCCTTTTTGGCGTCCGGGAAGAAACCATCCAACGCGTTCCTATTGTGGAATTTAAATACGCCCAGGGCGCTAAACCGGGCTTGGGAGGGCACCTGCTGGGAGATAAAAATACCCAGGCCGTCGCCAAGATGCGCGAGACCGTCGTCGGGATATCCTTGTTCTCCCCCTTTCCGTTCCACAGCGTCTATTCCATCGAAGACCATCAGAAACATATCGACTGGGTCAAGCATATCAACAGGCGGGCGCTGATCTCGACCAAGGTATCGACGCCCAACGATGTGGACATGGTTGCCGTGGGAAGCTACTCCGCGGGAACGCATATAATTCACCTGGACGGCGGTTACGGCGGTACGGGCGCCGCACCGGACATTGCCAAGAAAAATATCGCCATGCCGTTCCCAGGGTGCATAATTTCCTTGTGGCTGAAGGCGCGCGGGAGCAGGTGACGCTAATGGCCAGCGGCGGGATACGCAACCCCTACGATGTCGCCAAGGCCATCGCCCTCGGCGCCGACGGCGTTGTCATCGGTACGGTGGAAATGGTGGCCTTGGGATGTGTCAGATGCAATCGCTGTTCGACGGGTCGTGGGTGTCCCCGCTGTATCGCAACGACAGATAAGATGCTGGCATCCAAAATAGATCTTGAATGGGGAGCCCAGCGATTGATTAACACCTATAATGCCTGGAGAAACGAAATCGTCAGTATTCTCCGTCGGTTGGGCTTGAGAAGCGTATCCGAACTCAGGGGACGTTCCGATCTCCTGATGCATCTGGATTATACGAATGTAGTTGT
>JAPLJZ010000186.1 GCA_026388335.1 Deltaproteobacteria bacterium | reverse complement strand
GGTGACCAGGCAACTGGGGCCCATGGGCAAGGTGGCAGATTTCGAGCGGATGCTCATTTGGGACACCCAGTACATCCACAAGTTTCTCAACCAGACCATTCCGGGCTATCCGTCCTTCAAGATGGAGATTCTGGAGCGGGCTCGTAAATCGATCCTCGGCTAATGAAAGTCATTTTCCTGGGTACCAACGGCTGGTATGACACGGCTACGGGCAACACGATCTGTACCCTTCTGAAGACGGCGGATGGTGATATTCTTCTCGACGCGGGCAATGGTCTTGCCAAGGCCGACCGGTATGGCGTGGGGGAAAATGGTCGACCTGTCTATCTCTTCCTGAGCCACTTCCACCTCGATCATGTCGTGGGGCTCCACACCCTGGCAAAATTTTCCTTTCCCGGCGGACTGACCATCTGCGGCCCGGAAGGTTCCCGGTCCATCCTCCATACCCTCGTCAATCAGCCTTTTACGTTACCTCTTTGCGACCTTCCTTATCCCGTCACGGTTCTGGAGCTGCCCGCCGAGCTTGCACAGCTTCCCTTTCCGGTAGCGGCCCGGCCCCTTCTCCATGCCTCTCTTACCCTGGGATATCGGATCGAACTGGAGAACCAAGTCATCGGCTATTGCCCCGATACCGGCTACTGTGAGAACGCCGTGCGCCTGTCCCGGGAGGCGGAACTGGTAATTGCGGAATGCGCCTACCAGAGCGGCCAGGGCAGTGACGACTGGCCCCATCTGAACCCGGAGACGGCGGCCCGCATTGCGAAAGAGGCCCGAGCCAAGCGCCTGGCCCTCGTCCATTTCGACGCCCGGATCTATCCCACCCTGGAACTGCGGCAGGTTGCCGAGCGTGACGCCCGGGCCATCTTCCCGAATACCGCTGCCACAGTTGATGGGATGGAAATGGAAATATAGATTCCTCCTCCTTCAGGAGGAGGCTGGGAGGGTAATGGGGTTAAGTGATGGGACATCATCACTTGATTTTTCTGATATCCGTTTCCTTCCCCACGATTACCATCACCTCCCCATCCTTGATTACAAAGCCGGCCTGGGGGATCATGTGGACCCGGTCCAACAGGACATCCCGGATGGCGATGACCTCGATGTGGTACTTGTTCCGTAATTGTAACTCGGCGAGGGTCTTGCCGAAAAAGCTGTCCGGAGGGGCCATTTCAAAGATCATGTAGCCGTCGGAAAGGGGTAGATAGTCGAGAACGTTCGGGGAGATGATACTCTTGGCGACCTTGCCGGCGATTTCCTTTTCGGGGATGATCACATCCGTGGCGCCGACTTTCTCGAGGATTAGTTTGTGTTCTTCATTAGGGGCCTTGACGATGATGTTCTTGACCTTGAGTTGTTTCATGTGCAGGGTAATAAGGGTGCTTGAGGCCAGGTCCTCGCCGAAGGAGATGATGACGGTGTCATCTTCCTGGACGCCAATCAGCTCCATGACCTCCTTGTCGGTGCCATCGGCGACGATGGCCTTGGTGGAAAAATCTTTGACCTTCTGTACGGCATCCTTCTTTTTATCTATGGCATAGACCTCGAAGCCGCCCTCATAAAGCTCCCGGACGATATTAACGCCGAAGATTCCCAGGCCGATGACGATTACTCTTTTCATTGTTTTACTCCTTTTTATCCCACCATGACCTGTTCTTCGGCATAGGTGATTCCCTTCTTCGGGGCGCTCCAGGCAAAGGCCAGGGTCAGGGGGCCCACTCGCCCGGCAAACATAATCAAGATAATGGCTAATTTCTGAATGTCATTCATGTTTGCCGTAATACCCATGGAAAGACCCACGGTTCCAAAGGCCGATACGGTTTCAAATAGGTACTCTACGAAGAAATGGCGGCTCTGCAAGGGAGCCTCGGCGCCGCCGGCGAATAACAGGAGGATGGAGGTAATCAGGCAGACGGAAAAGGCCGAAGCAATAGTGATGGCGATGGTTCGGCTGAGGATTTCCTTCGGTATGGTCCGGTTGAACATGTTGACCTCATCCTGGCCTTTGATCCGGTTCCAGATCATGAAAATCAGCAAAGCGAAGCTAGTCGTCTTGATACCGCCGCCGGTCGAACCGGGAGAGGCCCCGATGAACATGAGAATAATCAGAATGAGAATCGTGGCGTTGGTGAGCTGTCCGATATCCACGGTATTAAAACCGCTGGTCCGGGCGGAAACGGAGTGGAAGCAGGAGGCGAGAAACGATGTCTGGAAGGAGGCGTCCCGGAACAGGGAGTTCATTTCAAATAAGTAGAAGCATGCGGCCCCGCCCACGACCAGTGACCCCGTCGTGATGAGGACGATCTTAGAATGAATGGAGAGTTTCTTGATTCTGCCCCGGGTAAGAGCGGCGACTTCGTATTGGACTATGAAGCCGATGCCCCCCAGGATGATGAGGCCCATGATGGTCAGATTAACGATCCAGTCGTCCCGGTAATTCATGAGGCTGTTGGAGAACAGTGAATAACCGCAATTGTTGAAGGCGGAAACGGCATGGTAGATCGCCTGGTAGAGGGCGTGTTCCGCCGGGAAATCGAAGGAGAAGCGAATGAAGAGCAGGAGAGCGCCCAGCCCCTCGATGATGAAGGTCGAAAGAAGGACCCACTTCATGATGGGCAGAAAGTCCCGTCGGGGTGTATGGAGAAAGGTAGATTGGACAATTTCCCGCTCTTTGAAGGATATCCCCCGGCCCATCATCCCGAAGAAGACCACAGAAAAGGTAATAATGCCCAACCCTCCGATCTGAAACAGAACCAGGGTTATGATCTGCCCCGCGAAGGAGAGGTCCTTGCCAACGTCGATTGTGGCCAAGCCCGTCACACAGACCGCCGATGTTGCGCTAAACAGGGCGTCGATAAAGGTAATCTGACCCTTGCCGGCGGAAAACGGGAGCCACAAAAGCAGGGTGCCCAAGAGGATTACCCCGGCAAAACTAAGGATAAATATCCGCGTCGGGGTGAACAGGGGAGAGAGCGGAATTTTCAAGCGGGTCAACAAGTCCATGGTACCTATCCACTCCCGGGTAATGGTGGTTTTAGTATATTCATGGAAGCGACCCCGTGGCGGATTTTTTCTGTTGGATAAGATGGATGAAAAGGATAAAGGCGCCGACGGAGATGGCTGAGTCAGCGATATTAAAGGCCGGCCAGTGGGTCGTACCGAGATAGACATCGAGAAAATCGATCACTTCTCCGAAGCGGACCCGGTCGATGAGATTTCCGATGGCCCCGGAGAGGATCATTCCCATAGAGATCGTCAGGAGTTGGTCGCCGGCGGCATAGGTCCGCAGGTAATGGATGATGAGGCCGATGGCGGCGATGGTGACGCCGATGAAAAAGACATAGCGGAAGGTCGGCGAAGCCCCGGCCAAAAAACCAAAGGCCGCCCCGGGATTCCGGATGTAGGTGATGCTGAAAAACCCCGGAATGACAGGGATGGAATCGTGCAAGGCCATCCCCGCATGGATGAAATACTTGGTGACCTGATCGAGAACAAGCAGCAACGCCACCGTCAACAGAAAGATGACATTCTTTTTTTGCATGTTGATAATTTATGCTCTATATTCTTCCCTCCCCTTCAAGGGAGGGAGCTATTTGAGGTTAGCCAAGCACCGTCCGCAGATTGTGGGGTGTTCCGGGTCCTTCCCCAGGTCCTCGCTGTAGATCCAGCAGCGGTTGCATTTCTGGCCCCGGGCCTTGGCGACGCCCACATACAGACCCTCGATCTCTTTACTTTCATAGGAGTCGGCGGCGAGGGCGCCCTTTTCCACCACATCCAGTTGCGAGACGATCTGGAGCGTCCGCAGATCTTCCCGATGCCCCGCAACAAGCTCCTTGAGTTCCTCAGGTAAGGAGATGGCCACGGCGGCGTCGAGGGAATGACCGATAACCTTGTTCTTCCTGGCCGTTTCGATGGCCCGGGAGATTTCCCCCTTGACGTCGATGAGGGACCGCCATTTCTCGCCCAGGGCTTCATCCTCATAAGCCGGGTTGACTTCCGGGAACTGGGTGAGATGGATGCTGGCCGGTTTTCCCGCATAAGCGGGCATGGCGTTCCAGACTTCCTCAGCGGTGAAGGTTAAGATCGGGGCCAGAAGGCGCATCATCGTTTCGAGGATGATGGCCATAGCCGTCTGGGCGGAGCGGCGCTGCCGGGATGCCGCCTTGGAAGTGTAGAGACGGTCCTTGAGGACGTCGAGGTACAGGGCGCTCAGATCCACGGTGCAGAAGTTGTAGAGGGTGTAATAGACCATGTGGAATTGATACTTGTCATAGGCCTCCCGAACCCGGCGGATGATCTCCTGGAGGCGGTTTAGTGCCCAGCGGTCCATCTCTTCCATGTCCTCGTAGGCCAGACGGTCTTGGTCCGGATCGAAATCGGAGAGGTTGCCGAGGATGTAGCGGCTCGTATTGCGGATCCGTCGGTAGGCCTCGACCAGGCGGGTGAGGATCTCCTTGGAGATGCGGATGTCGTCGGTGTAGTCCTCCGCCGCCACCCAGAGGCGCAGGATCTCGGCGCCGTATTCGCTGATGATCTCTTCCGGTTCAATGACATTGCCGACGGACTTGGACATCTTCTTGCCTTCGCCGTCAACGACGAAACCGTGGGTCAGGACGGTCTTGTAAGGGGCCCGCCCCCGGGTGCCCACGCATTCCAGGAGTGAGGAATGGAACCAGCCCCGGTGCTGATCGCTTCCCTCGAGGTACATGTCCGCAGGGGAGCGATGGTCCGGACGGGTCTCCAGGACGGCGGCGTGGCTCACGCCCGAATCGAACCAGACATCGAGAATGTTCGTTTCCTTCTTGAATTCATGGCCTTTTTTGCAGACCGGGCAAACGGTTCCGGGGGGAAGAAGGTCCTTCGCCTCCCGCTCGAACCAGACGTCCGCCCCATGTTCCCGGACCAGGGCGACGATGTGATCGAGGATCTCTTTCGTGAGGAATTCATGCTGGCAGTCGTTGCAGTAGAACATCGTGATAGGAACGCCCCAGAGGCGCTGGCGGGAGATGCACCAGTCGGGTCTGTTTTCCACCATGCCGTAGATCCGGTCCTTTCCCCACGCGGGAATCCATTCCCCCTGGGAGATGGCTTCCAATGCCTTCTTCCGGAGGCTGTTCTTTTCCATGGAGATGAACCATTGCTCCGTGGAACGGAAGATGATGGGCTTCTTGCAGCGCCAGCAATGGGGATAGGAATGCTCGATGTTCACGAGGCCCAGCAGCGCCCCGACCTCTTTGAGTTTTTTGTTCACCGGGTCGTTGGCGTCGAAGACGAACAGCCCGGCAAAATCATCAACGTCTTTGGTAAAGCAGCCGTCTTCGTCAACGGGGGCGTAGTTGTCCAACCCGTATTTCATGCCGATTTCATAGTCCTCCTGGCCGTGGCCGGGGGCGATGTGGACGCAGCCCGTACCAGCTTCGAGGGTGACGAAGGGGGCGAGGATGAGGACGCTTTCCCTGTCAATGAGAGGATGGCGGGTCTTGAGCCCTTCCATAACGGCCCCGGGGAACTCGTCGAGGATCTCGTAGGGTTTACCCTGCCAGCCGAAGGCGTCGAGGCAGTAATCGAGAAGGTCTTTGGCTAAAATCAGGACCTCCCCTTCCACCTTGACGGCGACATAGAGGAATTCCTCGTGGAAGGCGATGGCCAGGTTGGCGGGAATCGTCCAGGGTGTCGTCGTCCAGATGACGACGTTCACTTTCTCTCCGGCCAGTTTGGGCCGGACGGCGGCGATGTCGGAAATCATGGGGAACTTGACGTAGATGGATGGCGTCGTATGGTCGCCGTACTCCACCTCCGCCTCGGCCAGGGCGGTTTTGCAGGTGGCGCACCAGTAAACGGGTTTCTTGCCCTTATAGACGTCGCCGTTCAGGAAGAGCTTGCCGAATTCGGCGACGGTGACGGCCTCATAGTCGTAGGTCATGGTCAGGTAGGGGTTTTCCCATTCTCCGAAGACCCCGAGACGCTTGAACTGATCCCGCTGAATATCCACGAATCGCTCCGCGTAGGCGCGGCAGAAGCGGCGCTTGTCGGCCTGGGAAATCTCGTATTTCTTGTCTCCCAGCTCCTTGTCCACCTGATGTTCAATAGGGAGACCGTGACAGTCCCAGCCGGGGACATAGATGCTGTCATAGCCGGACATGTTCTTGGCTTTGATGACCATGTCCTTGATAATCTTGTTCAGGGCGGTGCCGAGGTGGATATTGCCGTTGGCGTAGGGAGGGCCGTCGTGGAGGATATAGACTTCCCGGCCTTTGGAGACCGCGCGGATCCGGTGATAGATTTTCATTTCTTCCCATTTGGCAAGCATCACCGGCTCCCGGGCGGCGAGATTGGCTTTCATGGGGAAATCGGTCTTGGGCAGGTTCAAGCTTTCTTTATAATCCATGGCGCGCTCCTTCAATTCTCAAAATCGTAGTCGGGAAGGCTATCATAGAAAATGATTGCTTTCAAGGAGAATGCAAAAGCCCCCTGGAAATGTTTCTCCAGGGGGCTCGGCTGGATATCTGTTGTTTAAATTGTTTTATTACTTACTACATCATGCCGGGGTAGCCGCCTCCGCCTCCGGGCATGGGGGGCATACCGCCGCCCTTCTCTTCTGGCTTCTCGGCGATCATGCACTGGGTCGTCAGCATCAGGGATGCGACGGAAGCAGCGTTCTGAAGGGCGAAGCGGGTGACCTTCGTGGGGTCGATAACGCCGGCGGCGATCATGTCTTCATACTGATCCGTCCGGGCGTTGAAACCGAAAGACCCTTTTTTCTCCTTGACCTTCTCGACGACGACTGAGCCTTCCATGCCGGCGTTTGCGGCGATCATCTTCAGGGGCTCTTCGAGGGCCTTTTTGACGATATTGACGCCAACCTGCTGATCCCCTTCCAGCTTCAGTTTGTCCAGGGCGGGCAGGGAGCGGATGTAGGCGACGCCACCACCGGGGACAATACCTTCTTCAACGGCGGCGCGGGTTGCGTTCAGAGCGTCCTCGACGCGGGCCTTCTTTTCCTTCATTTCCGTCTCCGTTGCGGCGCCGACCTTGATTACGGCCACACCGCCGACGAGTTTCGCCAGACGTTCCTGAAGTTTTTCCCGATCGTAGTCGGAGGTGGTTTCCTCGACCTGGGCGCGGATCTGTTTCACCCGGCCTTCGAGGTCGGCGCGCTTACCGGCGCCGTCGATGATGGTGGAGTTGTCTTTATCGATGACGATCTTCTTGGCCCGGCCAAGGTCTTCGATCTTCGCATTTTCCAGTTTGTAGCCCATGTCTTCGGAGATCATCTTGCCGCCCGTGAGGATGGCGATGTCTTCGAGCATGGCCTTGCGGCGGTCACCGAAACCGGGGGCCTTGACGGCGGCCACATGGAGGGTGCCGCGTAGCTTGTTTACGACCAGGGTTGCCAGGGCTTCGCCTTCGATGTCTTCGGCGATGATGAGGAGGGGCTTGCCCATTTTGGCGATCTGCTCCAGGATGGGGAGGAGGTCCTTCATGTTGCTGATCTTCTTTTCGTTGATCAGGATGTAGGCGTCTTCCAGACTCACTTCCATCTTCTCGGCGTTGGTGACGAAGTAGGGGGACAGATAGCCTCGGTCAAACTGCATACCTTCGACGATGTCGAGTTCCGTATCCAGGCCCTTGTTCTCCTCGACGGTAATGACGCCCTCTTTGCCGACCTTGCCCATCGCTTCGGCAATGATGCCGCCGATAGCTTCGTCATTGTTGGCGGAAATGGTGCCGACCTGAGCAATCTCCTTCTGGTCTTTCGTGGGCTTGCTGAGCTTTTTCAGCTCGGCGACAACAGCCGCAACGGCTTTCTCGATGCCGCGCTTCACGTCCATGGGGTTGCTGCCTGCCGCTACGGTCTTGGCGCCTTCCCTGTAGATAGCCTGGGCCAGGATCGTTGCCGTGGTCGTACCGTCGCCGGCGACATCGCTTGTCTTGCTGGCCACTTCGCGGACCATCTGGGCGCCCATGTTTTCAAATCTGTCTTCCAGTTCAATCTCTTTGGCTACGGTTACGCCGTCCTTTGTTACGACGGGAGAACCGAAGCTTTTGTCAAGAATGACGTTCCTGCCCTTGGGGCCGAGAGTAACCTTTACGGCGTCGGCAAGGGTGTTCACGCCCTTGAGGATCGATTTTCTCGCTTCCTCGTCATATTGAATCAATTTTGCTGCCATGTATTTAATCCTCCTTAGTCAGGTTTTACTTGCCTTCGATGACGCCCAGAATGTCGTCTTCGCGCATAATGAGGTATTCCTTGCCGTCGATCTTGACTTCTGTCCCGGCATACTTGCTGAAAAGCACCTTATCACCGGCTTTGACATCAAGTTTGATAAGTTTGCCGTCTTCGGTGGTCTTTCCCTTGCCCACGGCGATAATTTTGCCCTCCATGGGTTTTTCTTTCGCGGTATCGGGGATGATGATGCCGCCTTTGGTTTTCCCCTCTTCCGCCAAGCGCTCAACAATGACTCTGTCCTGCAATGGCCTGATTTTCATGCTGTCCTCTCCTTTCATCAGTATATTATTAAAGATTTTAAACGCTATTTTATTTCCCGGACATTTCGCGGCATAAAATATACATCAAATTCCCGGTGTCAAGGTTTGCAAACGATATTTTTATCTTGTGACAGGTTTGATTTCCACGGGAACCCCGGCAAGTTTCTTAAAGCGCCGGGCGTCATCCATCACCCCGACAATATCCCCGCAGTGGATGGGGATGGCGAGTTGGCGCGGATACTGGAATGGCCAAGCCAGAATATTTTTTCTTTCATCCCTCTTGCTCCATTATCTTATATAGGCGACACTCAAGCTGTAAACGATGGCCGATATAATGGCGGTGATGGGAATGGTCAGCACCCAGGCCCAGACAAGCGTACCGGCGACGCCCCAGCGCACGGCGGTCAGTCTTCTCGTGGCCCCTACGCCCATGATGGCCCCGGCGATGGTATGGGTTGTGCTGACAGGAATTCCACCCAGGGAGGCGCCGATGATGGAGACGGCCGACGCCAATTCGGCGCAAAAGCCGCCGATGGGTTGCAGCTTGGTGATCTTAGTCCCCATGGTCTTTACGATCCGCCAGCCGCCGCTGAGGGTCCCCAGGGCGATGGCGGTGTAACACGCGAAGACAACCCAGAAAGGGATATGGAAAACAGGGCCGATGAGTCCTCTACTATAGAGAACGATGGCAATGATGCCCATAGTCTTCTGGGCGTCGTTCATCCCGTGACCGAGACTGCTGATGGCTGAGGAACATAACTGTAGCTTCCTGAAGAGGCGCATGGAGGTGGCCACATTGGAATTCCGGCTGAGATTGAGGACCAGGGTCATCATGCAAAACCCGAGAAACATTCCGATGGCGGGGGATAAAAGGATAAAGAGGCCCGTCTTGATAAGCCCCCCCCACACCAGGGTGCCGATGCCCGACTTCAGGACGCCGGCGCCGACGAGGCCGCCGATCAGGGCGTGGGAGGAACTGCTGGGTAGACCTAAATACCAGGTGATGAGATTCCAGATAATGGCCCCGCCGAGGGCGGCAAAAATGATATAGTTGTCTATGGATTCGGGATGAATGATCCCGACGCCCATGGTCTTGGCTACGGGCGTGCCAATGATGAAGATAGCGGCAAAGTTGAAAAATGCCGCCCACAGCACAGCATATCGGGGCGAGAGGACCCGGGTTGAGACAATGGTGGAGATGGAATTGGCGGCGTCGTGAAAGCCGTTGATGAAGTCAAAGGCCAGGGCAACGCAGATCAGAAAGACAACAAACCCGAATGAATCAACCATGTCGATATTTTAAAGAATCGAAAACCGATCTTTTTTCACTAACCATTTTTCAGGACGATACCTTCAACAATGTTCGACACATCCTCACAGATGTCAAGGGTTTCCTCAAACCTTTCAAAGACCTCTTTCCATTTGATTAGTTCGATCGGGTCTGTTTCTCTTTCAAAAAGTTCGCCCACGGCAGTTCTCAGGATCTGATCGCCGGCGTTCTCGATGGTATTGATTTCCACGCAAGCCTCAAGGATCATCGGGGCGTTTTTCATGTCCCGCAGGCCATGGACGATTTTTTTTACTTTCTCCGTTGCCACGTTCAGCAGTTTAGCCTGTTCAAAGAGCGCTTCCACCGGGGCCTTGATTTTATAAAGGGACATGCGGATGGCCGCGGCCTCCGTCAAGTCTAGAATGCTGTCCATCTTGTTGACAAGGGCATAGATGTCTTCCCGGTCCAGGGGGGTAAGGAAGGTCTTGTGCATCTTTTCGTAGGTCCGGTGGGTAATGACGTCCGCCTCGTGCTCCAGTTCCTTGAGCTTGACGAGCTTGGTGGCGAAAGTGTCGTAGTTATGGAGCATGTAGAGAAAGAGCTTGGCCCCTTCGTCGATCTTTTCGGCCAACTCCTCGAAGAGGTCGTAAAATTTCTCTTCCCTGGGAATTAATCGCATCCTTATACCCTCCCGACGGTCCTGATCATCTGTTCATGAGTTTACTGCTTATCTGTATGACGCCGGATCTGTCCCGGCTCCAATTTCGGAAGTCATCTATCGGATTGCTTCTCAAAATGCAACAGATTTTAAATGTTGCCGAAAGAATATAAATAGTTGCAATCTTAAATAATCTCCGCTTGAAAAAATTCATCATAAGAATTATCGTCAGATGTGAAGGAGCATCCATAATGATGGCCGCCAGGAAGTGTATCCTTGTTGTCGATGACGAGAAAGACATTGTTGATCTTGTCGCTTATAATCTCGAAAAGGAAGGCTATGAGGTCCTGACAGCCGGCGACGGGGAAAAGGCGCTGGCCGTGATCAAAAGCGGGAAGCTTGATCTGGTCATCCTTGATCTCATGCTTCCCGGCATTAAGGGACTCGATATCTGCAGGATCATCCGCAGGCATCCCGAAACGGATTGGCTTCCCGTCATTATGCTGACCGCAAAAGGAGAAGATCTGGACAAGGTCGTCGGCCTCGAAATGGGGGCCGACGACTATATCACCAAACCCTTCAGTATCCGAGAACTTGTGGCGAGGGTGCGGGCGGTCCTGCGCCGTGCGGAAACCCGGGAGGGTCCGGTTCCGGATGCTCCGGAAGTCTTTTCATTTCGCGAGCTCCATCTGGACTATGCCGCCTGCGCTGTTACCGTCGCCGGCAAAAAAGTGGAGATGGGGCCGACGGAATACAAACTCCTGACCTTCTTTACCCGCCATCCGGGGCGGGTCTATTCCCGGGATCAACTCCTGGACAGGGTCTGGGGCGACGAAACCTTTGTCGAACCCCGCACGGTTGACGTCCACATCAGTCGCCTCCGGGGGGCTATCGAAAAAGACAAGGACAGACCCGAGTACATCCTGACCGTCCGTGGCCTGGGGTACAAATTCGGCAGTTGACGGCGGTATTCATCAATATATGAACAAAACAGAACTTCAAAATCTACGATCCTGGTTTTCACAATACACTAATCGGTATTCCTCCCTGAATTCAATTCACAGGGAAGCCTACAAGCTGAAAATCAGGCATTCAGCAAAAGTCAGCCGGATCTGTACAGACATCGGCAGGTCTCTCAATCTAAATAATGAAGACATCGCCCTTGCTGAAACGATAGGACTATTTCACGACATTGGCCGCTTTGAACAATTCAGCCGCTTTAAAACCTTCCTGGATAAGAAATCCGAAAACCATGCTGAACTCGGGGTAAAGGTTCTTCAGGAATGTCAAATTCTGAATCATCTTGACAACGATATTCAAGAGATCATCCAGAAAGCCATTTCCTACCACAACCGTCTCAAGATCCCCGATGAGGAATCTCCCCGAGTCATTTTATTCAGCAAATTGATCAGGGATGCAGATAAGCTGGACATCTTTGACCTGGTCAGTACCTACTATAACGGCAAT
>JAPLJZ010000137.1 GCA_026388335.1 Deltaproteobacteria bacterium | reverse complement strand
GAGGATCTCCGTTTTAACGAAGCGCCGGACCGTCTCCACATACATGCATTGATGATCGGACAGATTGAAATCCATCGTTCAATTACTCTCAAAAATACGCATCGCCGAGGACAGGGTAGTCACGGAGAGGCAGTTTACGTCGATGGTCTTGAAAAAATCCCGCAATGGCCGTCCCGGTCCGATTTCATAGACCGTATCGGCCTCGGCGGCGATAGCATCCATATTATCGCGCCAGCGGACCATGCTCCCCAGTTGATAGGTGAGATAGCACAACAGATCCGCCCGATAGCGGGTATGGAATTTGCCGGTGTAATTTGAGGTCACCGCCACGGCCTTTTGGGCATCTAAATCATCGCCCAGTGTTTGCAGGAGGCTGGAAAATTCCCGTTCTATGGGGCGCATGAAACGGCTGTGAAAAGGAGCGCTGACATTGAGAGGGACAAAGCGCAGATCGGCATCATCGTCGATAACATCGGTGATCCTCACCGCCGCGTCCGGTAGGGCGCGGGCGTGACCGCTGATAACGATCTGCCGGGAAGAATTTACATTGGCAATATCTACAGGCAGATCCGACAGGGCACCCTCTAATGCTTCCGCATCAAGATCGTCGGCAATCACCGCCGCCATGCCGCCCATACCGACAGGAACAGCTTCCTGCATCAGTCGGCCTCTGGTATGGACTACCTGAACGGCATCGCCAAGAGGCATAACGCCCGCCGCCACCAAGGCCGTATATTCTCCGAGACTGTGACCTCCGTAAAGACGCGGCGATAAATCATAAAGGGCGCCCAGGCCGCGGAACATGGCGATCTCGGTGGTCAGAATGCAGGGCTGAGTGAATTCCGTTTGGTCCAGCCGCTCATCCTCTCCGAAGCACATTTCCGCGACATCCCAACCCAGGGCGTCGGAGGCCTCCTCGTAAGTCTCCCGGCAGACTTGCAGATGCTCGTAAAAATCCTTACCCATCCCCGGACGCTGAGCGCCCTGTCCCGGAAAGACCACGGCGACGTATTTATCAGAACTTGGCATAAGATCCTCTCTTTTTCAGGTTTGTCAACCGCCCACGAGCAGGATTCATACCAAAGCCGCATAAGATGCGGTGCGTAAAGCATAAATATCAGAAATGATTGATTGTATTCGACTAAAGATCCGGCTTGCCAGCCCTCATCTTGGCGGTAAAAAAGGAGAAAACTTGGGAACGGAAGTTTACAGTGCGAAGTGCCTTTCGCATTCATAAATGGGAAGGGGTCAATTATTATGATGTGCGGACAGGTCGTATGCGGCGGTAATCTCGGCGCAGCCTGACTTGCAGCGAGTCCATGTACGTATAGATCACCGGGGTGATGTAGAGTGTCACGATCTGGGAAAAAATGAGCCCCCCAACCACGGCCAGGCCCAGGGGTTGACGGGACTCTCCGCCTGCACCCAAACCGAGGGAGATGGGCAACGTTGCCATCAGGGCCGACATGGTTGTCATCATGATGGGGCGAAAGCGCGTCAGGGCGCCCTGGTAAATCGCCTCTTCCGGCTTCTTACCTTCCTTCCTCTCCGCGTCCAGGGCAAAATCGATCATCATGATAGCGTTTTTCTTGACAATGCCCACGAGCATGATGATGCCCACCAAGGCGTAAAGGTTGAGGTCGATCCGGAAGATGAGGAGTGTCAGGAGGGCGCCGAGGCCGGCAGAAGGCAAGCCCGATAAAATCGTCAAAGGATGGATGAAGCTCTCGTAAAGGATGCCCAGAACGATATAAATCACGAGGATTGCAGCCAGGATCAGCATCTCCAGGCCCACCATGGAGGACGCGAATGCCTGGGCGGTTCCCTGGAGGGTACAGGTTATCGTCGCGGGCAGTACGGCCTGGGCCGTTTTTTCCACCATATTCACTGCGTCGCCCAGAGAAGCCCCGGGGGCCAGATTGAAGGAGATGGTCACCGCTGGAAGTTGGCCCAGATGGTTCACCGTAAGCGGCCCGACCGTCCAGTCCATGGTTGCTACCGTATTCAGGGGGACCAGGGTTCCGGAAGAGGAACGGACATAGAGAAGCAAAAGCGCTGCGGGGTCCGTCTGGTACTGCGGATCGAGTTCGATGATCACGCGGTACTGGTTGTTGGGTGCATAAATCGTTGATATTTGGCCGGAGGAGTATGCGCTTTCCAGGGCGGCCTCGATCTGGCCAACGCTGAGTCCGAGGGCCGAGGCCTTGTCTCTGTTGATGTTTATGGAGATCTGGGGGCTCTTGATTTGAAGATCGCTGGCCACATCCTGTAATCCCGGCATGTCTTTCAGCTTTGCTTCCAGCAGGGGTGCGTATTTGTAAAGTTCGTTCATGTCCGGACTCTGAAGGGCATACTGGTACTGGCTTTTCGTCTGATAGCCGCCGATCCGGATGGGCGGCGGGTTCTGTAGATAGACCTGGATTCCGGGAATAGTTGCCAACTGCGGCCGAAGCTTCTGAATGATTTCATCGGCGCTCTGGCGCCTTTCCTGGCGAGGTTTCAGGCGGAGAGTCAAGCGTCCCGTATTCATGGACGAACCGCCCCCCGACCCGACGCGCGACATCACCTTCTCAACATTCGGATCCTTCTCGATGATGCGGACGACTTTTTTCTGATGCTCCACCATGGATTCATAGGATATGCCCTGTGCCGCTTCGGTAAAACCGATGATCTGGCCCGTGTCTTCACTCGGCAGGAATCCCTTGGAGATAAAGGCGTAGAGGCCGGCGGCGATGATTAAAAAAACAAACGAGAGGATAAGCGTTGTGAGCCGGCGCCTCAAGGCCCATTTTAAAGTAGTGTCATAAAGGTGGAGCATGCCGTCAAAAAACCGCTCGGATATCTGATAGATGCGGCTATGCCGCTGTTCCCCGGCAGGCCGGAGGAACATGCTGCAGAGCATCGGCGTCAGGCTGAGCGATACGAATCCGGAAATGAGGACGGCAACGGTGATGGTGACGGCAAATTCGTGGAGCAGGCGGCCGACAATTCCGCCCATGAATAACACCGGGATGAAAACAGCAACCAGGGAGATGGTCATGGAGAGGATCGTGAAACTGATCTCCGCCGAGCCCTTGAGGGAGGCTTCAAGAGGACTTTCGCCCTTTTCCATATGCCGCACGATATTTTCCAGCATGACAATGGCGTCGTCGACGACAAACCCCACGCTCAGGGTCAATGCCATCAGGGAAAGATTGTCGAGGTTGTATCCGGCTAAATACATTACCGCAAAGGTGCCGACGATGGAGATGGGCAGCGCGAGACTGGGGATGACCGTTGCCGAAAGGTTGCGCAGAAAGAGAAAGATCACACAGACGACCAGGACCAGGGCGATCAGGAACGTAATCTGCACATCCCGAACGGATTCCTTGATGGAGATGGACCGGTCGTAAAGGATATCCAGGGTAACGGACGCCGGAATTTCGGCCCGATATTGAGGGAGAAGATTCTTGATGGCCTGGGCGACCTCGACAGTGTTCGTTCCCGGCTGGCGCAGAACTGCCAGAATAATTGCCCGATCGTTGTTGAGCCAGGAAGCAACTTTATCATCTTCCACACCGTCCATAACAGTTGCCACTTCACTGAGCCGCACGGGTGCATTGTTCCGGTAAGCCACGATGAGCGGCCGGTAGGCTGACGCATCCGTTAGCTGTCCCGAGGCCTGGATGGTAAAGGCACGGTGAGCCCCCGAGAGATTGCCTGTGGGCAGATTTACGTTTCCCGACTGGATGACGGCGACAACCTCATCAATACCTATGGAGCGGCTGATCAGCGCCTTCGGATCGACACGGACGCGGACGGCGTACTTCTGAGACCCATAGATCTGGACCTCGGCCACGCCGTTAAGCATGGAGATGCGTTGCGCCAAATGGGTGTCGGCATATTCATCGACCTTGGAGAGGGGCAGGGTGGGCGAACTCATGGCCAGGTAGAGAATAGGCTGCTCGGCCGGATTCAACTTCCGATAGGCCGGGGCCGTCGTCATGTTTTGGGGCAGATGCCGGGTCGCAGCCGCGATGGCCGTCTGAACGTCCTGAGCCGCGGCGTCGATGTCCCGGTTCAGATTGAACTGGATGGTAATCTGGGTTACGCCCATGGAGCTTATGGACGTCATGGAGTCGATACCGGATATGGTTGCAAATTCCCGTTCGAGAACCGTGGCCACGGCGGAAGCCATCGTTTCCGGGCTGGCGCCGGCAAGTTCCGCCGAAACGCGGATCGTGGGAAAATCCACCGTTGGCAACTCACTTACGGGCAGGCCTCGATAGGCGACAAGGCCCACGATGAGGATCGAGGCCATGACCAGCGTAGTCATAATGGGACGGAGGATGAAAATCTTTGAAATATTCATGCTATTGTTCCGTCGCCATTTCAGGGCTTTTCTTTAATGCTGACCTTGGCTCCCGGAATCAGCCGCAACTGCCCGTCCGTCACCACCTTTTCTCCTGCCTGCACGCCCTTGAGAATAGCCATTTCACCCCGGATCGTGGGCCCAGTCATTACGGGTCTCATGTCCACTGTAGCGTCGGACTTGACGACGAAGACATATTGGCCCGTCTGGCCCTTCTCCACAGCCTGCGAGGGAACCATGATGACGTTCGGTTCCATGTCCAGCGTCAGCACCACATTGACGAACTGGCCCGGCCAGAGCCGCTTTTCCCGGTTCGCAAAGGTCCCCTTGAGGGTGATCATGCCTGTTGCCCT
>JAPLJZ010000009.1 GCA_026388335.1 Deltaproteobacteria bacterium | reverse complement strand
TAATCCTGTAGCGCCTTCAGCGTCTCCTTCTGGATCGACGTTATGTGTTTCCCCAATTTCCGGGAATATCGCTCTATGAAGGCCTGGACCATCAGCGGGATGTCATCTTTGCGCTGCCGGAGGGGAGGCACAGTGATGGGGAAGACGTTGATCCGATAGTAAAGGTCCTGCCGAAACCGGCCCTTGCGGACCTCTTCCTCAAGATCGCGATTGGTCGTTGCTACGATCCGCACATCGACTTTGATGGTATGGGAAGAGCCGAGGCGCTCAAACTCGTTATGCTGGATCACCCGGAGCAGCTTTGCCTGCAACTCCAGCGGCAGTTCCCCAATCTCGTCCAGGCAAAGGGTGGAACCATTGGCGACCTCGAACCGACCTACCTGCCGGGTATCGGCCCCGGTAAATGCCCCCTTCTCCCGGCCGAATAATTCGCTCTCAATCAAATTGCCCGGCAGGGCAGCGCAGTTGACCGTGATCAAGGGCCGTTCCTTACGGGGACTCATGTTATGGATGGCGGCAGCGACCAGTTCCTTCCCCGTACCGGTCTCCCCAAGGATGAGGACCGTTGTGTTTGCAGGAGCAACTTGTTCCGCTCGATAGAGAACATACTTGAGACCATCGCTTTGCCCGATAATATGCTCAAATTGATGTTTCATTTTGTTCTCGTGACGGAAGTAAATATTCTCGGTCTCCAGTTGGTCTTTCATCGTCTTAATTTCAGAAAGGGCCGTTCGAAGCTCGAGCGTCCGCTCCTCTACGCGCTGTTCCAGCACCGTGTTGTAATCCTCGATTTTCTTGTACAACAGCCGCACTTCCAGCAGGTTATGAATACGCGTCTGTAATTCAAGGAGATTAAACGGCTTGCTGATGAAATCTTTCGCGCCGGCTTCCAGTGCGCGCAGCTTGTGAGCAGGTTGGGCAGTGATCACGAGCACCGGAAAATAGCCGTCCGGTTCGATTTCCTTGAGGTCTTCCATCACCTGAAATCCATCCATGCCCGGCATCATGAGATCGAGGAGAATCAGGTCATAGCGGTTGTTGCGATGAAGCTCGCAGACTTCAAGCGGATCCATCGTAGACGCTATGGAGGCATAGCCGGCGCTCTTCAGCATACGCTCGAGCAAGCGGACATTGGCTTCCAGATCGTCAACAATCAGGACTTTGGCGTTAAGTATGTCGGACGAACTAACCATATAATTATTCCTGCTTCATCTGTGCTGACTGCCCCCAATTTTCCGCAAATTCCAGCGTCACATTCAGTGTGTCCATAAACTCATTGACCTTAATCGGCTTGGTTAGATACCGGAAGAATCCTGCCGCCAAGCCCTTCTCAATATCGCTTGGCATGGCATTTGCGCTAAGGGCAACAATAGGGATGTGCGCCGTTGCCGGGTCTTCGCGCAAGATTTTCATAACTTCGATACCGCTGATGTCCGGCAGATTGATGTCCATCAGGATCATCTCCGGCCGCAAGGTGCGCGCCAGCTCAATGCCGAGATGCCCGGTCACCGCGGTAAGCAAACGCAGATCGGGACGGCGGGCGACGAGTTGCTCGACCAGCTTCAGGTTGGCCGGGTTGTCTTCTACGTAGAGCAGGATACGCATCCGCACACCGTTCGGTAATTGCGGTTGGACAACTGCGGTGGGTTCGGCTTCTCCAACTGCATGTTGTGGCGCAATATTCGCGATCAGTTCGAACCAGAATACGCTGCCCACCCCGACGGTGCTTTCCACGCCGATCACGCCCCCCATCAGTTCTGTCAGTTGCTTGGCTACCACCAGGCCAATGCCCGTGCCTTCCTCGGCTCTGTTCTCCTGTCCGAGACGATTGAACGGCTGGAATAGCTGCTCCAGCTTTTCCGGGGTCAATCCCTCACCGGTGTCCTTGACGCTGATGCGAATGCGTTCCGGAGCGCTCGCAAAGCAGTCCACGACAACCGTTCCCCCCGCCTTGTTGTATTTTATCGCGTTGGAAAGGAGATTGATGAGGACCTGTTTCACCCGGGTCCGATCGGCATGGACGAAGTAAGGAATATTGCAGGGGGGGAAGGTCATACTGATGCCACGATTTTGCGCCTGCGATTCGATCATGGCCTGGCATTCAATCATGATCTCGGCCATCGACAACGGTTCCGGCGAAAGCGACAGTCTTCCGGACTCAATTCTGGCGAGATCGAGGATTTCGTTGATCAGTTTCAGCAGATGCCATCCCGCCTGGAGTATCTGGCCAATGCTTTCCTTCTGGGAAGGCGAAGGCGGCGGGGAATCGGATTCCATCAACTGGGCGAAACCAAGGATCGCATTGAGAGGACTGCGCAGCTCATGGCTCATGCTGGACAGGAAATCAGATTTCGCGAGATTTGCTTTTTCCGCCACCAACTTGGCGCGCTCGAGCTCGGCGTTCTGATCCTGCAGTACCTTATCGAGCCGTTCCCGCTCTGCTTCGACCAGCTTACGCGCGGTGTTGTCGGTACCGATCAACAGGTAGCCGATGATGACGTCCTTCGCATCGCGTAGCGCCGTGACGGACACCACCGCCGGAAAGCGGCTGCCATCCTTGCGGATGTAGGTCAATTCATAGATGTCCTCAATCCCGCGCGAGGCCTTGAAAACCAACGCCTCAAAGCCTGGCGTAATCGGAGTACCGAGCTCGAGGCTCAATGCAGCGGCGCGCTCTATAACCTCCTGCGAATCGGAAATGTCGGCCGGCGTGATCGTGTTCATCACCTCGGCGGCAGTGTAACCCAGCATCCGCTCCGCGCCGACGTTGAAGATCTGAATGACGCCCTTCGCGTCCGTGGCGATACTCGAGAAATTGGCGCTGTTGAAAATCGCTCTTTGCAGGGCCCCCGCCTTGAGGAGCGCCTCTTCCGCCTGTTTGCGCGCGGTGATATCACGCAAAATACCGGTGAAGTGAGGCTGGCCACCCAGCCACATTTCACTTACGGCTATCTCCAACGGAAAAAAACTGCCATCCTTGCGTTGACCGGCGACCTCACGGCTGCGGCCGGCGGCGCGCGCCTCATCGCTCGCACTGTAATACTCGAGGGAACCATTGCGCTGGTCCCGATCAAACTCGGGGATCAGCATGCTGAAGTTTTGACCGATGATTTCTACGGCGGTATAGTTAAACATTTGCTCAGCGGCCGGGTTAAAGGTCTCAACGATGCCGCCGCGGGCATGGAAAGTGATGATACCATCAACCACGGTATTGAGAATCGTCTGGATCTGAGCGGCACTGTCGCGTAAGGCCTGCTGCCGTAGATATTCCTCGGTGACATCGCGGAAGACCAGCACAGCGCCGACCACCTGACCGTCGGGGTCTCGAATCGGTGCGCAACTGTCGGCGATATCGCACTCGTTACCACCGCGTGCAATCAGTACGGTGTGGTTAGCCAGGCCCTGTATCGTGCCATGCATCAAGGCTTCCTTTACCGGAACATTAGCGGGTTGACGGGTTTCTTTGTTGATGATGTGAAAAACCTCTTCCACCGGACGACCGTTGGCTTCCGCCTCCGTCCAACCGGTGAGGTGTTCGGCAACGCGATTCATGCGCGTCACACACGCTTCGGCATCGGTGGCGATCACTGCATCGCCGATGGAGTTGAGCGTCACCGCGAGCTTTTCCTCACTGTCCCGCAAGGTGACGTTGGCCTGCTGCAGTTGTTTATTCGTCGCCTCCTGAATCTCGAGCAAATGCTGTGTTTCGAGATAAACCGAATTCTTGAGCCGCTGCCGTTTTTCTCGATAGACAAAATAGACGGACGAAATTGCAAACAGCACTATCAGCAGGCTGGCGATAACATAGTAGTTTATCATGAAATATTCACCCTCATCCTAAAGCAAAGTCCTGCGGTATCGGATATCTCCCAGCACCCATACTAAATCTCAAACAATACCCATAAGAGTAAAACCCTACTAATTCGTTTAAATTGCACTCGAAGTATTTAACAGAAATTCCACTACCTCGCAATACAAAAATGCAGGAGTTTATTGAGGATCATTGCCGGCGGATGGGCTTTGATATCTATCACTCCCGATGAACGGTTCAAAATGGAACCATTCATCGGGATGCAGCCGCACGGTTTCCTCCAGGCGATCGGCATAGAACTGCGCCGCTCTCTGGATGGCATCCCCCCGGCTGCGCCGGTCTTTCGCCCGGACCACAATCGGCGGCAGTACCTGGAAGTGGTAGGTCTGGCTTCCCGTCCGGCAGGCAAAGAAAATGAAGAGGGGCGAGTCGGACAATAGGGCGAAGATAAAAGGCGTCTCCGGGAGGAAGGCATCATGCCCCAAAAATCTCACTGTCACCGTCCGCTGGTCTTCGTGCCACCGGCGATCGCCCGTCAGCGAAACCAGTCCGCCCACCTTCAGAAAATTTACCCCTTCGACAAGGTCCATGGGCGAGCCCCCATCCTGTTCTACGGCGATGATCCGCACACCGCTCCGGACGAGGCTCTCCTTCTGGGTCCGTTCAATCTGCTCCTTATACTTTTTCCCCAGATACAGGAGCAGCTTTATCCGGGGATTCTCCCGCCCCCGCTCCTGAAGGATGCGCGAGGCGACCTCCCAGTTACCCACGTGAGACATGAGAATGATGCCACCGGTCTCGTTGTTTACCGCCTCTTCCAGGTATTCCCATCCTTCATGGGTATATGTGATTCTCTGCCCGCCGGCGAGGAGGAAACGGTCCAGGAAGACGTGGGTAAAGCTGTGGAACTGTTTCCAGGTGCACCAAAGGCGATACAGCCCCCCGCGTTCCGGATAGAGGGCCCCGTAAAAGCGGATCCCCACGGCCACCCGGCCCGGAAAAAAGAGAAAATAGCCCGAGGCGATTCCCCAGGCCCCGACCCGGAAGACCCAGAGGCCGATTCGTTGCGATAAAGCGACAAGGAAACGATAGAAGGCTGCCTTCATGCTCCCTCCCCTGCCGGCGGCAGCGGTGGGAGCGCTTCCCCGCCCGGAGCCTTTTCCAATCGGGCGATAAACCACTCCTCCTCCTGGCCCGGTACGCCCGCCTCCGTGCGGATCACGGGGAAACCGCTTTCCCCGAGGATGGAAAGTAAATTCTCTTCCCTGCGAAAGTACATCCGGCCTTTGTGCAGCCTGATCCGCTGCCTCTCGATCCAGCGCTTCCAGGGAAAGGGCACGGTCGAAGGGACCGTCGCCCGGATGATCAAGACGCCGTTGGGAAGGAGCCGCTCGTGAAGACGCCGCAGGGTCAGGCGGAGTTCATCATCAGTCAATAAGTGAATCATATCAAGAATAAGGGCGGTGTCGGCCTTTACGGGAACCTCAGGGAGATCGGGGGCGCCCCCGACGGTAACAACGCCCCGCGTCCCGATGGCCCGGGACGCAAACCGCACCCGTTCGCGATCCGGTTCGAGGCCATAGATCCGGGCACGGGGGTAAAGTTCCAGCAGCCAGACAGCGGGAACGCCGTAGCCGGTCCCGATATCGATGATGACCCCGGGATCTTTGACAAAGTCGTCCAGACGCGGGAACATTGGGTCCAGAAGGATCTTGAAACGGGCAAAGAGTCGCGGATAGGTCTCCAGGTGCCGATACCGTCCGACGGCACGCTCCAGATGCCGCTTCGATCCCGGCAGGATGGTCTCTTCCGTCGGAGCGGCGGGAACAAAAATCCTCTTCAACAGGGGCGGGACAATCGTTACGGCGCCCAGGAAAGAGTAGCCGATACCCAGGGCCAGACTCAGGCCCACGCTTTTCAGCATGGCGTTGTCCGAGATGGCCAGGATGCAGAAGCCCATAAACGTCGTGGCAAAAGAGAGAAAAACGGACAGGCGGACGAGCCCCAGGGATGGGTCGTAGTCATCGAGGTAGCGCTGATAGGAACGCACGAGATAGAGGGCGTAGTCCGTCCCCATGCCGATGACCACTACGGACACTATGAGCGTCGGGATGCCGAGGGGCTCCCCCAAAAGATTCAGGGTGCCGAGGGTACAGATCATGGCAAACAGCGTCGGCGCCAGGCCGAGGAGGGTAAGCCGCCAGTCCAGGAAATAGAAAAAAGCGGTCAATAAGGTGACGAGGGCCACAATCCCGACCATCTTGACGAAGGCGGACATAAGGAGGGCACCAAGATGTTTCGTAAAGAGGGCCGGATCAAAGACCCGCACCAAGCCGGTGGCGGTCAGACGCCGGTAAAAATCCTCCCCCTCATAGGCCGGTCCGGGGGTCATGGAGACGACCTGGGTCCAGGTCCCCCCCTTTTGGCCCACCTTGATGCCCAAAAGGGGGGCGTAGCGCTCCGGAAGATCCGTGGCCGTCAAAAGATGCCGATCATCTCCCCTGCTCTGGAGTGAGGTAAAAAATGGGGCAAAGGCCCCCGGGGCAAACCCCACCTGCCGCGAGGCGTCTCCCATGACCTGGCGGAGATCGGCGATCCGTTCGGGACTCCAGAAGTTTTGCCAGGCCGCACCATTTTTCCGGGCCTCTTCCTCGCCGGGAAAAATCAGGGATGAAATGAAAAACCCGGAAACCCGTCCCGCAGCCGCTTCTTCGTTCAACAGGCCGGCAAGGAGGTCGCATTTGCGCTGCATGTCCTGCCGATCCCGTCCCTCCACCAGCAGATGGACCTTGCTCATCACATCCCCCCAGACCTCCCGGACGAGTTTATCGGCGCGGAGCGTCTGGGGACTCATGGCATTCATCGAACTCAGGTCGACGTTAAACTCCGGTTTGGCAAAAAACAGCATGATAAACATGAAAACCAGGACAACATAGGTCTTCCCCATGCTGTCGGCGGAGGAGATGCGTTGGACAAGACGCATCAGCGGCAGATAGGGGGGACGCTTTGCCGGGGGCAGAACGGGAAAGATCAGGGGGAAGACGAGATGGACGAAAATGTAGGTGAAGATAACTCCCAGGGCCGTGAACTGGCCGATCTCCGCCAGAACGGGAAATCCGCTCAAGGAAAGAAAGGCGAAGCTCGCTGCCGTAGTCAGCATGGCGAGGAGCCCCAGGGACCAGACTTCTTTGGTCGCTTCCAGGCCGCGCGTTTCGTAAGGCCGGTCCAGAAACAAAAGATACGTGATGCCGTAATCGACGGTAAAGGAAATGATCGCACTGCCGAAACCAACGGCCATAAAGGAGATGGTCCCGTGGAAAAGGGAGTAGACATAATACGCCATCATGGTGCCGGCAAAGGCCGGAAGGAGGGAGAGGAGACCGATCAGGGGCCGGGGAAAACCGGCGAAAAGAAGCAGGGCAATCGCCACGGTCGAAAACAGCACCGCCTTTTTGACCGTGGCCTTGGCACTCGTCTCGTTATCGAGGGCGGCCCGATAGGCGCCGACAGGCGTCAGGGTAAAGCCTCCCTTCCCGCCGTATTTACCGTCCAACTCCCGGGAGATGTTTTCCAGGAGCGCCGCGATGCGCGCCGCCTGCCGCGTGTCCATGCCGGAGGTTATGGGCTCCGCCACGATCAGGATATGTTTTCCATCTGCCGACAGGAGTTTCCCGTTCTGAAAGCGGGCGTTTTTGGCCGGCGCCAGGGAAGACAGCCGGGCAAGGACCAGATTGCGTAAAGCCAGGGGATCGACGGCGAGAAAACCGGTCTGGCCGATCCCTCCCAGGTCCCGAAGGGATGAGATCTGCTCGTCCAGGGTGCGATGAATGCTCGCGGGGGCAAGGAGGGGAAGGATCTCCCGCTCCAGTTCCCCCGCACCAAAAAGGATCGGGAGATGATCGACGGCATGGCCCATCAGCTCCGGGACCAGCCGGCTGATCTGCCGAAAGCCCACTTCCTTGAAGAGACCGCTTTCCCGCATCCTCGTTTCCACGAGGTCGGCTCCTTCTTCCAGAACATTAGTTTTGCCTCCCCCGCCGGCTACATCGACCGCCACCCGGTCATAGATCGGATGGCGGGTGAATAGGTAGTGGGCGTCGGCCAAAACGGGGTCGTCCTGGGGAAGGGACGCCAGGATATTGGATTCGAATTGCAGGCGCTGGAGTCCGACGACAAAAAGCCCCGCCACAGCGAGAATCAACAGGGCCGCCAGGGATCGTCTCAGGAAATATTTGTGCCTATAGAACGATGTTTTCACGCTTTTTCATTACACGAAGATCGTCACCTGGGCAATGGCTTTTCTAAAAAACGATAATCGTTTGACTTTTTGCCCGGCCCCATTTAAGTTCAATCAGAAATAAACTCCCGCGACTTCAGAGGAATGGTCGGCTGTGCACAAGAAAAAACGTATTGTCGTCACCGGCATGGGCACCATAAACGCAATCGCTAATAACGTCCCGGAATTCGTCCGTGCCCTTGGGGAAGGGAGCTGCGGCATCGGAGAGATCGACCTCTTCGATACGACGGGATACCGCTGCCGAAAGGGCGGCCAGATCCGGAATTTCCTTCCTCGCCGTTTCATTCCCGCGGAATTTCCGCTGAAAAGAATGTCCCGGGCCGATTTCCTCGCCTTTGCCGCCACCCTGGAGGCCCTCCATGATGCCGGTCTCTACCCCCTCCCGGAAGCGATGAAAGAAGACATGGGCGTGGCCATCGGCGGCGGCTCGGGCGGTCTTCTGGAAGGGGAGAGCTTCTATAGCGACCTGCTGCAAAAAGGGAGCGGCAAGGCACATTTCTCCCGCCTTTCCTCCGTCTATTGCGCCTCTTCCACCGATCGCATCGCCACTTATTTAGGCCTGCTGGGTCCCAAAATCACCTTGATGACCGCCTGTTCATCCGGGGCGACCGTGTTGGGCTACGCCCGGGACCTCATCCGCAACGGCCAGGCGGCGATCATGCTCGCCGGCGGTACGGAACCCATGTGCCGGATCACCTATTCCTCCTTCAATGCCCTGAAATCCCTCGATCCGGACGTCTGCCGGCCTTTCGACCTCCACCGCGGCGGCCTTTCCTTAGGCGAGGCGGCGGCCGTCATGGTCCTGGAACCCATGGAATCAGCCCTCGCGAGGGGCGCCAGGATCTACGGGGAAATCCTTGGTTACGGCGTCACCTGCGACGCCCATCACATGACATCCCCCGACGAACAGGCCTCCGGCGCCATTCGCGCCATGCAGGCGGCCCTGAAAGACAGCGGCCTTGGGCCGGAGGATATCGACTACATCAATGCCCACGGCACGGCGACAGCGGTCAACGATGCCATGGAATCCATGGCGATCAGGGAAGTCTTCGGCAGGCGCGCCTACGCCATTCCTATCAGTTCGACCAAGTCGATGACGGCCCATACCCTGGGCGCCTCCGGAGCCTTGGAAGGGATTGTCTCCCTTGTGGCCCTGGCCCACGGATTTATGCCGCCCACCATCAATTACCGCGATCCCGATCCCCGCTGCGACCTGGATTACATCACGGAAGGTGCCCGACCGGCCGCACTCAGGGCAGTCCTCTCCAACTCCTTCGCCTTCGGTGGCAACAACACCACCGTGATCTTCGGGAAACGCCCCGACGGGAGCGCCGGCCATGCATAACCAGCGGCCGCAAACCCAAGACTCCGGGCGGGTCGTCGTGACCGGCATCGGGATGGCGACCCCGCTGGGCGTCGGCAAGGAGGCCTTTGGGAGCAGGATTTTTTCAGGGGAAAGCGCCATTTCCGACATAAGATCGTTTGGGACACAAAGCTTTCCCTCCCACCTCGGGGCGGAGGTGACCGATTTCTCGCCCCGCGATTTCATCTCCCTGAAAAACCTGCGCCGGATGGACCGGATCTCCCAACTGACGACGGCCGCGGCGCGCCTGGCCTTAGACGACGCGGGCATCGCAGTTAATTTGGCCAACCGCGACCGCATCGGCATCCTGATGGGAACGGCCTTCGGCGCCACGGATGTCACCGTCCACTTAGCAGAAACACTGATTAAGGAAGGCCCTTCCTTCGTCAACCCCATCCTGGTGCCAAATACGGTCCTGAACGCGGCGGCGGGGAACGCCTCCATCGAGCTGGGTTTTCGCGGCGTCAACGTCACCGTCACCCACTTCGCCGTTTCCGCCGAAACGGCCCTGGCCTATGCCATCGCCGAAATTCGGCGGGGCGCCGCCAATTACATCCTGGCCGGGGGAGCGGACATCCTCTCTCCGTTCTATTTTGAGGCCCTCACCCGGTTTTACGCCCTTTCTCCCGGGGACGGAAAAACGGAGGCCTGCCGTCCCTTCGACCGGGACCGCAACGGCATGGTCGTCGGGGAGGGTTGCGGCATTCTCTGTCTGGAAAGCCGGGAGACAGCCAGGGCAAGGGGGCGGAAGCCCTATTGTGAATTAACCGGCATAGGACTGGGTTCCTCGCCGACGCCGCCGACCCAGTGGCCCACCGATCCGGCGGGCATCAAGAGGACGATCCGGCGCGCCCTTGACAATGCGGGCATCGGCCCCGAAGATATTCAGGCCGTCTCGGCGGCGGCAAACGGCGGCCGGGTCCTGGATGCCGTGGAGGCGGCGGCCTATGCCGATATCTTTGCCGGCGCCAAGGCCAAGGACGGTCCTGCCATCACGTCGCTGAAGGGCGCCCTCGGGGAGAGCTTCTCCGGAGGCGGCATGCGGGCCTGCGCCTTGGCCCTGTCCCTGGGAAAAGGAGCATTCCCCCCGACGGTGGGGCTTGCGGAGCCCCTGAGACCCCTCGCTTTCGTCAGGGGTGAAACGAAGGCGCTACCCATCGAGCATGCCCTGCTCGCCGGCATCTCCTTCGGGGGAACCTACGTTTACCTTGTTTTTTCACGTTGCCATGGAGAGGAGGAAATACCTTGAACATCGGTGAATGTATCCAAAAACGGGCCCTCGTCCGCCCGGAAAATCTCTTCCTGAAAGATAAGGACCGCATCTTCACCAGCCGGGAGTTCAATGAGCGCGTGAACCGGACAGCCCGTGCCCTGATAGGTTGCGGTGTCGCCAAGGGCGACCGGGTGGCCCTTCTCATGTCCAACCGTAGCGAGTTTCTGGAAATATTCTTCGCCTGCGCCAAGACGGGAGCGATCCTGGCGCCCCTGAATTTCCGGCTCGCCGCGCCGGAACTCATGTATATCCTGAAGGACGCCGAACCCATGATTTTGATCTATGACACCGAGTTTGCCCCGAGAGTGGGCGAATTGAAAGAGGCCGGCCTGGCCCTGACGCATTATTTCCGCCACGGGGGCGATTCCCTGCCGGACGATCCTCCGCCCAATGATCCTCCGTTTGAGGAGCGGGTCGATCGCTGTCCGGCGTCAGAGCCCGCAGACCCGAACGACGTGGATCTGAAAGATCCGCTTTTCATCATGTATACCGCCGGGACGACGGGCGACCCCAAGGGGGCGGTGCTGACCCATGAAAACGTCCTCTTCGGGGCCATCCATTCCCTGCTGGGCTATGGCGTGGACCGTTCCTACAAGTCCTTGGTGGTGGCCCCCCTCTTTCATATCGGCGCCCTAGTGGCCTCGGTGACACCCATCATCTACGCCGGCGGCAGCATCGTGATCAGTTCTTTCTACAACGCATCGGAAACGCTAAAGATGATCGAGGCGGAGAAGATCAACTACATGTTCGCCGTCCCCGTCATGTTTCAGTTAATGGCGGAAACGGAGAACTGGCCGGCCGCCGATCTCTCCCACGTCCATTTTTTCATCTCCGGCGGCGCACCGATACCACTGCCGGTCATCCGGAAGTACCAGGAAGAAAAGGGTGTCGGTTTCGTCCAGGGATATGCCCTGACGGAAACCGGGCGCCTGACGTCCCTCGATCTCGAAGACGCGATCCGCAAAGCCGGCTCCGTTGGCAAAGAGGTCTTCCACGTCCGTTTGCACATCGTTGACGAAAAGGACCGGGATATCCCCGCTGGCGAGCCGGGCGAGATCATCGTCCAGGGACCGAATGTTTTCCAGGGATACTGGCGGAAAGAGGAGGCGACAAAGGCGGCCATGGCCGGGGGCTGGTTTCACACCGGCGACATGGGCCGGCGCGATGATGAGGGCTTCGTCTACATCATCGGCCGCAAAGTGGAGATGATCATTTCTTCCGGGGAAAACATCTATCCCGTCGAGGTGGAAAGAGCCCTCCAGGCCCTGCCGCAGATCGCCGAGGCGGCTGTGGTGGGCATGGCCGATCCCAAGCGGGGGGAAGCGGTGGCGGCCTTCATTGTCTTGCGAAAAGAGGCCGTGATCTCGGAAAGAGAAATCATGACGGCCTTGCAGGGCAAGATCGCCCCCTATAAAATCCCCCGCAAGGTCATTTTCGTCGATGCCTTCCCCCGGAACCAGGCAGGCAAGGTCCTGAAACGGATCTTGAAAAAGCGGATGGATCCGGCCTGAATGCAGTGCGGTGATCCCCGCCGGGCGATTTTGAATTTCTTGACAGGAGGGTTTATCCCCTCTATACTCAAAACATCAACCGTCGTTTCGAAAAAGTGTCTGTTCCATGAAGAGAAGGAGAAAAGGAATATGCAATTCAGAGCTATCATACTGGGGATCGTGATCATCACCTTCCTATCGGGATGTGCGGTCTTCGGGCGGAACAAGGATTTCCGGCCCTTCGATGAGCAGGTCCTCACCCAGGTAAAACCCGGCCAGACCACCGCCGCGGAGGTCACCAAGATGTTCGGCGCCCCCAGCCAGATTGTCAAGCTGGCCAACGGCAACGCTTATGTGTACGACCGGACACTGAGCAAGGCTACGGGCGTCTGGCTGGTGTTGGTAACCATGGCCAATTATGACATCCAGCATGATCGCATTGTCTTTTTTATCAATAAAAACGACGTGGTGACCCACTATGGCAGCAGCTTCAAATCCGATACGGCCGCTTATGGGACGCCGTTTTAAGCACCTCCTCGGGGTTACGATCCTGCTTGTTGCCTGCCTGATTCTCGGGGGCTGCCTTTCCCTGCGCATCGACAAGGTCACCGACGGTGCGGAAGTGAAAGCCTTGCCGCAGGAATTTGCCGTCGGCAAGACCACCCTCGCAGACATCCTCGCCTCCTATGGCGCCCCTTCCGACATAGTGGACATGAAAGGGCATTTCGCCCTCCATTATCAGCGTTCTTTTTATCGGGGGGGGCAGCTCTCCCTCTCCATACCCCTGAGCGATGTCCTGAAGACGTCCCCCAAGCTGGATGCCACGGGCAATCTCCTCCGTTATGACGCCGCCGTGTTCATCCTCACACCGGACGGCGTCCTCTCGGAAATGACCTACGAAAACGGCATCGCCCGGCCGCTTTGGGACACCTACTGGAAATAAGGTCCGTGACAGTTCCTATTCGCCGCCTTCAGGTGATTACATCATCCTGCGGATGCGCACCTCGATATCTTTCTCACCCTTGAGCAGGTCGATGATCTTCGCCGTGTTGGTGTTGCCGTAATGGTATGGATAGAGGATCTTCGGCCGAAAGGCCTTCGCGGCGTCTGCGACCATCTCCGGCGTCATCGTGTAGGGGATATTCATGGGCAGGAAGGCAATATCGATCCCCCGGAGTTTCTTCATTTCCGAGGTGTTTTCCGTATCTCCCGCGATATAGACCCTCGTATCGCCAAAATTGACGATATAGCCGTTGCCGACTCCCTTCGGGTGGAAAGGCATACCGGGGCTGCGCATATGGACGAGGTTGTATGCCGGAACGGCTTCGATCTTAAATCCCTGGATCGTCTTCGTGTCGCCGTTCTTCATGACGATGCCCCCCGTGACCTGCTTGGCGGCGTTCTCCGTGACCACCACCTCGGTCTTGGCGGTTTTTATGGCGCTAATGGCCTTGAGGTCCAGGTGGTCGGAATGTTCATGGGTCACGAGGATCAGATCCGCCTTCGGCAGTTTCGCGTAATCGGCGAACTGCGCCACGGGGTCGATATGGATGACCTTTCCCTCACAGGACATCATCATGGTGCTGTGGCCGAGAAAGGTGATCACCAGGTCCCCGCGGGAGGTCTTAAACGTGTCGGTTTCAAATTGCTTATCCGCCGCCAAAGCAGTGGCCGCACAGATCAAAACACAGCTCATGCTCAAAAATAATATTTTCCCCATATTGTCCTTCCTCCTTTTCTAAATATTTGTATGGTTGGTCGGGCTCCGGTTGAAGATCAGCCGGAGGAACGTCCCAGCAACTCATTACCTGGCGCTTCCGGTCAACTGGAATGAAGCCCAGTAATAGGGATGAGGATATTTCTCCCTGGTCGCAAGCTGGGCTTTTCGCAAGGCGTTCCGCTTGTCGGTCTTCTGCATACCTTGGTAGAACCGGATCATGAGGTAGGAGGTCGCCAGATCGTCGACTTTCCAGAGGCTGGCCACAATGGAACTGCTCCCGGCATAGAGAAAACCCCTGGTCAGGCCCATCAAGTCATCACCGTTGGCAACCTTGCTGAGGCCGGTTTCACAGGCGCTCAAGGTGACCAGGTTCGCGCCGAGTTGCAGCGAATAGAGTTTATCCACCGTCAGCATCCCGTTGGAATGGGGGCCGGGGGAGAGAAGAACCGCCGATTTCAGCGGGTTGTCGGGAAAAAATTGTCCATGCGTGGCAAAATGTATATAGTTATAGTCGCTTCCGTTCCTGCGCAAGGCGTCCTCGGTGGCCTCTTTGCGCAGGAACACCTTTGAATTTGCCCAGGTACCGGCAACCTCGACAGCCTCCCTCTGGGCGAAGACCAGATCATAACTCGGATCTCCCAGGTCAGGATTGCCAAATGCGAGAATTCCCCCTGTTTTGTCATTTTTCTTTTCCCGCAGGTACTTCATGGTACTCGCGCTGGGCATCAACCGGATGTTGTAGCGGTCGATCAGATAATCCTTGCCATCATGCAGGGCATTCATGGGGATATAGTGCAGAACGCCATGGGGTACTATGATGAGATCGCGATCTTTCAACGCCCCTTCCAAGGTCTTGAAGATTCGCTGATAAATTTTGCCGGCAAGCTCCATGGTTTGTTGCGAACCGGGATTCTCCAAGGATTTCCTGAAGGCCGCTACCTCCTCCACAAGTCCTTCGGTGTTGATTTTAGCGCTTTGCAAACCACTTTCAGAAAGCACAAAGGCATACATATCCGTCCCGTAATAGTAATATTCAATCAGGGCTTCTCCTTTGGGAATTAAGGATTTGATTTCGGACAACGGCGGGGAGTTGACGGTTACCAGCGAGGCGAGTTCAGGCGCCTCACGCTGCAGATCCTCCTTTGCCTTGATAGCGATGCTCCGGGTCCGGGATTTGTTGGCGGGATTATCCAGGGAAACAGCTTCCGCCTCCGAGCTGTCATTCAAGGCAAGGACCGTTCTTAACTGCGCTTCTTTTCCGGCAACCTTGACCGCAAAGTCCTGTTTACCCGCCAGGAGGTCAACCAGGGCGCGGGATTTTGATCTTTCCACGTATGCAAAGGCTTTTTCATATTGATGATCGGCATACAACGCTTTGATCAGGCTATGATAAACGGCCTGCTTGTCTCCGACAAAACCTATTTTGCTCGCCTCAATGTTGATCGTAGACCGCTGTTGCTCAATTATCTCGACCGCTTTTTCATAAAATTCAATGGCTTCTTTTAATTTGCCTTCCTTTTCGGCTATCCTGCCGCGATCGAAGAGGATGTTCCAGGTCATCTCCCCCCGATCCCGGATATAGGGATACTGCAAGAGCTCGTCATAACCTTGTTTAGCCTCGGCCCACCGGCCAACTTCAAACAGACTCTTGTTCTTCATGAATTCAAAAGACAGCTTGTTGTTCACAAAGACATCCCACCCCGCAATCGTCTTGAGAAAAGTGTTGGAATCCTTGAAATTGTAGGAAACGGCATTGATGGCATCGGGATACCTCTTCAACGCGATATAAATCTTGGCGATGGCCATATTGCGGTCATCTTTTATCAGCAGATAGGGGTATCCCAGATATAACCCCTTGAGCCTATCGGCAATCTCTTCCGCTTTGACCGTTTTTCCTGCCAGGGCATAGGACAGGCCGAGGACTTCCAATACCTTGACCTCATCAAACCGGGACAACTTATTTTTTGTGACAATTTCATTGGAAAGTTCTGCCGCCTTGACGGCCTCGTCATACTGCCCAAGCTCGACAAGGGCGATGGCCTTCACCCTGGATGGCATGGCCGAATGGTTCCAGCCATCGGCAATATATTCCCCCCCATTCACCTTTGTCTGCGCTGCATCCAGACAGGGAAAGAGTTTCCGGTAATTTTTTAATTCCCCATAGGCTGCGCAGAGATAGATTAACTGTGAAAAGGGCATGCCGGTATAGTTTTCCCCCGGGGGTTCAAATTCCTTCACTAATTGAGTGTAATTGGCATCAGCAGCAAGATTCAACGCCCTGCTGTTAAACGCGGAAGCACAACCCAAAACGACAAAAGCCGATAGCATGATCGTCAGAAACAACCATCTTCTCTTTCCTGAGGCCATAAACAGCTCCTTTCTTCTTGAATTTTCCATATGCGCCGCGGCTCTTCAAATATTGATTCGTTATGTATCGATTATCTCCAAGCCTAAGAACTTAACCATCGGCTCGAAATCCCTGTCGTCATGCAACAATATTAGCTGATTGCGGATACAAAAAGTCCCAATAATAACGTCTATGGTCTTCCTGACAGTTACGCCTTTACTCCTTAAAAATCTATAGTTCATAGCGCTCTCTATGGCTAATACCTGTCCCCCCATCGACATAAATGGGATACCTGAGAGAAGGTCCTTCGCTATCTTGAAATCTTTATCACTCTGGAATCCCTGAAGAACTTCCGTGAGGATAAGATTTCCTATGACAATGGGTGTATTTCCAAGTGAAGAATCCAGCCAGTCCGACTTAGCAGTTTTGTTGCCGTTAAAATAGTCGATCCAGACGGATGAATCAACGAGAATCATTTGTTGTCTGACCTCATCTCGTCAAGATTGCCGGACCATTTAAGTTTTCCTCGAAAACGCTTAATCTCTTTCTGGCTTTTCACTTGTACTAACAGCTTCAATCCTTCTTCGATGGCGTCCTTTTTTGTTCTGAGGCCGGATACCTTGAGTGCGGATTCCATCAGATCGTCATCTACGACTACATTCGTTCTCATTTTTGCCTCCTATGTGTATATATCGGCCACTTTATACACATTAATTGGAATATTTGAAAGGTTTATTTCAGTGGGCGCCAAATGACGTATTGATCGGATAAGCGCTCTCTTCCCCTTATGTCTTTGAAGCGATCCGGCAACCGAACTCGAACGCTTTCCGGCAGTCATCCGGGAACACCTCTTTGCGTCGCGCCGCCTTCTTAACCGGGTCCATGTACTCCATAACGACCTTTGAATAGTCCGGAAACTGATAGGTGTCATAGCTACAGAAGGTTTCCGCCGCACCTCCGAATACCCTCCAAAACGATGCCTCAGTGGAGCTGAACATCGCCCCATAACCACGTTCGGCGCTCATCTCTTCGGTCGCGTTCATGGTGTAGATGATTCCCGTCCTGATCTTCCGCGGGAATACTGACCGGGGTAGCTGACTATATACGAGGGGAGCGAAGAGAAGGCGTTCTATGAATGAGCGCATCTCACCGGTCATCGATCCGAAGTATATCGGTGATCCCAGGATAATCGCATCGGCTTCGTCCTCGATCTTTTTGAGGATCGGGCTCAGGTCGTCTTTCACCGCACATCTTCCGTTGTGCGGCCCATCAATTATTTTGCATGCGAAGCAGCTCCTGCATCCCTTGAAGTCAAGATCGTACAGGTGCACCAACTCGGTATCGGCCCCTTGCGAAGCGGCGCCTTCAAGCGCCTTCGTCAGTAGAGTCGCCGTATTCCATTTCTTTCTCGGGCTTCCATTGATTCCGATGATCGTCATATCTCTCTATCTCCTTTCTGATTGCCGAACGCTCAAGGCCACCTGCGACAATGGAGCGCAGCAAAATTATTGCCGGTGCGGCGCCTTGTTATATTTTCCCTTTGTATTCCTTGAAGGCCTCCAGTACGTCATAGCCACAGACCAGGCGCAGATCCTTCATGATGGTCTGCGTGAAGTAACCGATCACACTGCGGTAGTCGGCAACGCCGGCCGTGTCGAGAATCGCATGCGGGGATTACGGAAACGTCTTTATGCAGGTCCATATCCGATTACTCGCTTTTCTTTTTTACGGGCGTCTCAGCCTTGCCGAGTCGCTTGCGCTGTTTGGTATCGATCTTCTTGATGCTTTCTGCCACCGGCAATTCTTCGGGCATCGTGCCGCCCAATTCCCGGATGGTTTGCCGCACCTTCGCGCCGACTTCACGATGCGTCCGGTTCGCGGCGTCTTTCCCTTTCACCTCGTCCCGGCGCAACTTCTCTTCCGCCTGGGTCGCTCGAAACAGGTTCGCCGCCAGTTCCGTGCTGCCCATGTGATCCAGAATCTTCTGGCTCTTTTTCAAGCCTTTCCGACGGTGAATGTCCTCCTGTTTCAGTCCGCCATAAAGCCCCATATACCCGTGATTCTGAAAGATGGCATAGTCTATGGGTTCGATAACGCCGGCACCTTTGGCCGCGTCGGCCAACTGAACGTTATGACGCCGAATCTCTCCTCGCAATAGAACTCGCCGCTCATCCTCGACGCGCCCGTCCGCCAATTCCTGCCGCCGCGTCTGGATCGCGAAATAGGTTTGACCATGCGCCACAATCTCCTTTTTAGGGTCGGCGTTCTGAATAGCCAGATAGCAGGCATAGCGGGACAGGAGGATGGTTTTAACAGGTCGTTCCGCGCCGCTGCCGATGGCGACCATTTCGGTGACGTCAACGAAATGGTCTTCAAGGCGGTGTCCACTGTTGAAACAGGCCATTTTAGCCTTCTCAATAACCCCCTCAAAATTGCGATAGTCGCCGTAACCCAGTATCCCGGCAAATTCACGGCTTGACCAAAACTCCATACCCGCATCATTCGTACGCTTGATCCGTTCGAAAGGCGAAGTATGCCCCCCGGTGGTTTTCCCTATTTCCTTGCTCATGGTTGAGAAACTCCTTTCGACCTTCTGCCTGGCTTTAATTCCATCGAATTCGAGGGAATTAGAATTCGGGTTGTTCAATTGCTCCCATTCCAATTCGCTACCCATCGGGTAGCTTTTTACGGTGGTTGTCAATTCTATCCCCATCGGGAATAGAATTGTTGGCTCACGAGATGAATACGCCTGATAAAATTGCCGAAACTTTAATCATACTCCCGGGGGCCAGGCCCAGAAAACGTGTCCGCAAAACAAACAAAAAGCCCTTCTCCAATTCCAGGAGAAAATCGGTAATTTTATCCGTAAGCGCCGCCTCTATAGCCCGCTCCTGGGCTTCATCTTCAAGACCAAGAAAATCAAAGTTGTAAGGATCCTTGAGGGTTTCGCGAGCCAGACCGGATTGCACGGCAGGCAGCGTTTGGGAAAAATTGGTGAGCGCGTGGCCGACCCGGTGGTAATCCCGTTTTTCAATCTTCAATTCCAGATCATCCCGTGTCCAGCCGTTTTCGTTCGCGGCCAGAGAGTACCACAAGGCCTCGTCATAATCTTTAATTTTACTGACAATCAGCCGGTTATGTCCCCAGGGCAATTGTGCCACGGGTTGTGGCACAATTGCCGACAAAGCGGAATAAAAGAGATACCACTGGCGGATGGCATAGAGATTCCGGCGGGAGAATCCTTTCATATCGGGGAATGCATGGGTCAAATCGCGGGAAAGTCTTTCGATAAGGCCACTTCCCCAGGTTGCCCTTTCTTCTTTTTCCACCATGTCACGGCCGATTTCCCAGTAGAGTTCAATGAGGGCCGAATTCAATGAGAGGGAAGCTTGCTGACGGGCAAGGCTGATCCGCTGCTTGAGGTCGGAAAACCATACGATGTAATCGGGTGAAAATAGGATATCAGGCATTTGCGGTTACCCCTTCTTCTTTCATACCCAACTGCGATAATCGTTTAATATCAACATAATCGTCTATTTAGTATTTATATTGTCAAGCGCCGGCCATGATCTGCCGGACAGTTTTATCGATTTTGCTCATTTCTTCAACCAGCCGCCCCTTGATATTCAGCCGGAGCCGGCCCAGGGGGAGGGCGGTGAGAAATGGGGGTGGCGGGTTTTCCTTAAGATACGCGGCGGTTTGTTCGTGGGCCATCCGGCCGAGGACAGCGAGGGATCGATGGATGGCATTGTTCTTGTTGAATTGGGGAAAGTAGATATCAAGTATTTTCTTATGGACATCTCTTGCTCCGAAGAGGCCCTTGGACTGGAAGTCTTTCATCAGGGCATTGGGAACGGTGGAATTGAGGATCGCCGTCAGGTAATACGCCTCTTCCTGGTCATGTGTGGCAAACCAGTAGGTTTTGTGATCGACGAAGAAATACCGGTCGAGGTCGTCGCGCCTAATCGCGACGGCGTTGGCGTCCTTGGCGGAGGCGCTGTACAGGACGAGCCAGGGGGCGTCCAAATTCTGATTGGTCAAACCGTTCTGATAATTAAGGCGGCCATTACAAGACATGTCCTTCGATTTTTCCGTTTTACTGATCTCCCAGATGTTGGACGCATTTCTGAACCAGCGGGCGGCGTTCAGCCAGCCCTCATGGAGGAGATCATCGGGGGCATAGAGGCGAATGCTTTTGTCTCCCTGGGTGTTGCGTTCCGCCGTCACGGGCAGCGCAACCAAGGAAGGATCGTGCAGGGCAAAGGGCAGGATGCTCCGGGCAATAGCCGTCCGGAACAAAAAGCGGCTTTCGATCTTCCCACTCAGGGTGATGCCTTTCCAAGGCGCCTTGGCGTCGGCCTGAATGGCGGGGGCTGTTTTGATGGAGACCAGACGGTCTTCAAAATCGGGGGGCGGCTCCTGATCCAGTTCGACGAAGTAAAACGTCCGGGGTACAATCGTGGCGCCCTGCCGGAACCTTTTCTTGTATGGATTTTCAGTGGTCGTCGGTTTCGTCTTCCTGATCGAGAAGGCCGACGCCCGTCCCTGCTTGGCGTAAAACCAGTTTACAGGCCTTTCGTGGAGCCGGGGCGACGCCACCTGGAGATTGCAATTATGGGCAGGCAGGCTGCCGTTGAAGGCGATTCCCGGAACCCCGGTCGCCGGAAGATGGCGTTTCTTCTTTCCTTCCGCTTTTTCAGCGAAGAGGACGCAAGAGGGAACACGGAACAGGGGGGAGACGTCCTGCAAGTCCCACATCTGGAAGATTCGATAGCCCAAGGCGCGGCCACTGCGGGTATTGTCGTGGTGATCGGCGCTGAAGAAACTTCGCGGCAGGACAAAGGCCAGCCTACCCTTTTCTTTCAGAAAATAAGCTCCGCAGTGGGCCAGAAAGATGGCGGCGATCTCCAGATGGGGATAGTTGGCGGCCTTTTCGGGCTTCACGTCGTACCGTTCGGCCAATACGTTCAGAATGTTCTGATATTCTTCGTTTTTAATGGCGCTGTAAGTGAACCAGGGCGGATTCCCGATGATAAAGTCAAATTTCCCGGAAAGGAAATAGGGTTTGTAGAGGTTCTGAATGATGAATTTCCAGATGCTGTCCCTTCCCTGTTCCTTGACCTTCTTCAGCCCGAGATATATCTCGTAAAAACTGTCCACCTGCTGGCGATTGACGCCGCCTAAGACACGCCGGTTCAGGATGGTTGAAAATTCTTTCTTGGCCTTCTTAGGCTGATGCAGATCCCAGGCGGACAATTCCTCACACGTGTCCAGGGCGTCGTCAAACAGATGGACGTCCTCAAAGACCTGCGTATTCAGAACGTATTTCTCCTTGTCGATGGGCAGTGTAAACTCATTGCCGAAAAGATCCTCCACGCCTTCGGGGGCCAAGAGGGTGTTGGCAAGGATAATATTCAGATGGATCGGCCTTTTCGCGGCGATGACACCTTTGCCCAGGGCCAGCAGGAGTGTTGTCTTGGCGATCTGTACCGACAGGGGATGGATGTCTATACCGTAAACTGCATCGTTGATGTCCTCTACGCTCATATCAGGGGTGATGTCTCTCATCCGCCGGATGGCCGCCCTCAGAAAGGAACCGCTGCCGCAGGCAGGGTCCAGAATCCTGTCGCCGGGGGAAAATGTGAATTCATCGACAATACGCGCGCAAAGCCAATCGGGGGTGTAATATTCCCCCAGGGCGCGGCGGGTGTCGAGATCGATAAGTTCCTGATAGACGCCTTTCAAAACGTCCTCGTCCACGTCGGTAAAGTCGAACAGTGATATCTCCTGGGCAATGAGGCGGAAGGCCTTCCGCAGATTCCGGAAGCTCTGATCCCCCTTGACCCAGTGAAAAAAATCGTTATCAACAAAGTTGCCGATGTTGCGCTTCTGAAAGATGCTACCGTCGATAATCTCTCCAATTTCCTCATCGCTCATGTAATCAACATTGGAAATGAAGGCGTAGGCCAACATCTTGGCGAAAACGCTGAGATAAGTGTGGATGAGAAAGATCGTTTCCCGGGCGTCGAAGGACCCATAGGCGACACTGAGAAACTTGCGCCACTGTTCGAAGGCGACCTGTACTTCGCCATATCTTTGGGCTTCCCGGAACCAGGCGGTAAATATTCGATAACATTCGATGAATACGCTGCTCTGGTATCCGAAGGCTTCCTCAATACGCTTGAGAGTGGCCTTCTGTTTTTCCTCCCGAAAAAGAAAACGGTCGATCCAGTAATAAAAATCTTCGGCGTTATCCTCGTTCAGGATTATGGCGGCGCTTTCGATTTCGTTCAACACGAGTTCGTCTTCCCGCAATGATTCGAGGCGATCCAGGCAGGCCACATCAGGCGCAAAGACGCGCCAGGTGATCAGGTCGGAGGCGATAAGGGTAAAATGATACCCCTCTCCCGATTTGAACTGACCCAGAAGATAGCCGGCCAACTGTTCCTTCGCATGTTTCAGGGAGATTTTCAGGTCGTTTTCAAATTCGATGATGACCCGGCTATAGAGCGTGTCGGCGCTACCCCTGTGAAGGCCATCCTTGCGGGGAATATTGACTACGGCGGCCTCGGCGCCCAGTGACATTCGGTCGATGATACCCAGGATATCCCGATCGGCGCTGTAAAGTCTGTTTAAAAGGTCTTTGAAGGCCTCTTTCTTCGTCAGTTCTTTGTTGGCCGTCTTGACTTTCAGCAGGTATTGCCTGATCAGGTCGATCTTGTCTTCTGCCATCGATATGCCTTCCTATATTGGGGAACGCTTGTGGCATCCCACTGGACAAGAATGTATTTATTCGGATGACAGCCGATAAAGGTGTCATCTCTGTTAAAGGATGTCGGCGCTCCGACATTTGCCCAATGCCATTTATCAGCCACATTCGGGCTATAGCTTTGAAGCAAATACGTATGCCTGACTCGAGGCTATGTCAAGAATCAAAACAGCCGAAACTTCTCGATCAAGTCCGCCAGTATCTGCGCCTCCATCACTACCCGATTCACAGCGAGCGTTCCTACGTGGGCTGGATAGTGCTCTTTATCCGCTTCCACCGCTCGCGTTCGCGCGATGATCTTTTCCCGGCTGAATCCAAAGATAGTGTCGGAGCTCCGACACTATCTTTGCTACCGATTATTATTTGCTAATCATACGACAACCAAAAAGTTTTGCCTTGGGGATAGATTTGAAATCTTTCCCCCCTTTTTGTTTGCTCATGTCGGTTTCTTGGACGTTTTTTTTGGCGTCGATGCGGCCGGGGGCGGAGCGTTCAGCTTTTTCGGTTTCCTGGCGAACAGTCTCTTAAAGTTCCCGCCCGAGATGACCGACTTCCCGGTCTGTGCTTCAATGTCCTTGCGCGTTCTGCCGGCCACGGCCCCGCCGGCCTGGGCATCCCTTTTCAGCGGCGCCATACCCTGAGAATCCCGGTCCCGGTGCAGCTCCGTGGTGGTCGCCTCGCCCAGCATGGTCAGGATCAGCTCGATGTCGGTCATGTGATCGCGGAGGTTCTCCCGCTCCAGGTCTTTCACCTGCTTGTACTCATCCACCTTGAGGCCGAACGCCCCCTGCATGATCTCATTGGTCAGGATGGCGAATTCCAGACGGGTCGCAGCCCCTCGGTCTTTCCATTCATCGGTCAGATCCTGCCGGACGGCGATGCCTCGCAGCCGCTTGTCAATCCACTCCTTGGGGTAACCTTTCTTCTCGTAGAGTTCCTGCATCCGGCCCATGGCCAACTCGGGGTTTTCGATCTCGTCGATGCGCTCCTTGCCGACCCGCGCCAACCAGCGCTTGAACGGTTCGGCCTTGGGGCTGGGGATGGACTGGATCAGGCGGAAGATGCCCTCGGTGTTCCAGCACTGGAGTTTCTGCATCCCGCCGGCCGTTGCGAACTCCAAGGCAAGGGGGGGGACAAACCGTCCCCCCCCTTGGAGGGCTTTGCCCAAGTCCGGATCTCGTTTGCGCATTTTCTTCCAATAATCGGAAGGATCAGCAGCATCCGTCAGGGCAGCGATGATGTCGGTGATGACAAACCACCATTCGTTGTTCTGCATCGTGCGGCGGATTTCGCGTTTCTGAAACAGCGCAGCGCGGGCTTCAGGATTGCAGTCGGGTTCATTCATAATGAATCCTCCATACAGTCGGATTGTTTGCGTTTTTCATTGAGTCAACACCTCTAACATCTTCTCCGCCTCCTTCACTTCTCGATTGTAGCCGGGCTTCACTTTCTCGCTCATGGCTTCGCCTCTTGGTCGGAATCCCAGAGGTCACGATAGGCCTCGATATATTCCACCGTCGCGGTTGGGTTGATGTCAAAATAATAGCGGCAGAGCTTTTTGTAGAGGAGGAGTGCGGGCTCGTAGCCACAGAAGTCGAGCAGGCCGTCAAGGGTTCTCTCGATGTGGCGTGTGTCGGGGATGGGCGAGCGCAGAATGGCTTCCACGACCGGGGTGTATGCCCTTACGGCCTTTTGGTTAATCGCGTGGAGGCTTGATGCGAGCCCACGGATGGATTCGAGCATGTCGGCGTAGCCGCTCATGGCTGATCCTCTTGGGTTGTCTGGCGCCTTGCGGCCTGCTCTCTGGCGTGCTCGATGGCTTGGTGGAGGCGGGTCTGGAGAAGCGGTCTGTGTTAGCCTCATCTGCCCGGTCGGCTTCGGCGGGGTGAGGCTGAGTTTTTTGGATGCGGGCTTGGTCTTTTTCATCGTTGGAATCTCGTCTTCTTGAGATGTTCCTCCACGCGACATGGTCACTCTCCTTCAATATGGCGATAAGCCGCAAAGCGCTTGATGTGGTTCAGGGCCGTGCGATTTGTAACCTGCATTGCAGCGCTGCAAATGCTCGTCCCTGGCGCATCTTGAGCCGAAAACCCGGAAAGCATTGTCCTGCCTTCGTCTTGCGACTTCTGTGCATAGAAGCGCACAACTTTATGATATAATGTCGTATCTGACGCATGAGTGAAAATTTGGTCTTCTTTTCGGGTATGACAAAACATTTGCGTAACCAATCGATGCTGCCCTGCTGTGATTGGTTACACTACTGCAACACCGTGGACAGGGCGTTTTCCAGGGCGCCTTTCAGGTTCGTCATGGCATCGATGACTAAGGAGCGATCGCCGTCGGTGAGGGTGTTCATGTCCATGGCGGTGACCTTCTTTCCCGACGCTTCCAGAGAGGCGGCGAGGGTCTCTGCGGGGTTTCGCCGGACGCTCGCCGGAGCGGTCTTCTCGGCGGCCTTCGCCCGTTGTTGCTTGTATTTGGCATACTGGCTCAGCATGCTCCGCTCCTGCTTGTTCCGGGCCAGGGTGATCAGGAAATTCTTCGGGACTGTGGGGTCCTGGCGGCATTCATCACGGATTTCCTGAGGGAGCTTCGTGAGGGAGAGGGTTTCCGAGATATTAACGGTGGATTTGCCGATGATGCGGGCCAGGTCTTCCTGCTTGTAGGCATGGTCATCCTGGAGGCGCTTGAGGGCTTCGGCCTCCTCGACGGGGTTCAGGTCCTGGCGGAGGATGTTTTCCACGAGGGCAATCTCTGCATAGTTCTCGCTGTCGATAAAGACCGCCGGAACGGTGCTCAGGTTGGCCTTGCGGGCGGCGGCGCAGCGCCGTTCTCCCGCGACGACGTAGAGAGTGCCGGTCTTTTTGTCCTGCCGGAAGAGGATCGGATCAAGGACACCGTGCTGGGTCACGGAGGCGGTTAGTTCTTCCAGAGCCTGGGGATCGAGGTATTTGCGGGGTTGATTGGGATCCGCCTGGAGTTCGGCCAGGGGAACGGCATAAAATTGGTTGGGCATGTAGGTTTCAGTGGTTTCCACAAGGTCCTCCTTATTGCAGTTTTTCCATTTTTACCCCCGGGATCTTCTCGAAATCCCGGATATTGATCGTGGCGACGGTATAATCCAGGGAAATGGCGGTGGCGGCGATGATGAGGTCGTGGGCACCCACGGTCCAACCCTTTCGGGCGACGGCGGCCCAGATGCGGGCGTAGATCCGGCCGATCATTAGATCAAAGGGGAAAACCGGAAATGATTCGATTACCTTCTCTACAAAGGCCTGCCGCCTGAGTTTCCTCTCTTCCGTATCAGCCCGCTCGACGCCGTGCAGAAGCTCGGCCGCCGTGATGACGCTGATGCCGAAAGACTCTTCTTCCCGCCCGGAGATGAGGGCGTCGAGAGATTCACGACCGCGTTCGATGCCGATGATCGCCGATGTGTCGAAGATTATGCCCATGGAGTTCCCTCGCCAACGGGCGGCTGCACCATGACGGCCTGCGCAATATCTCTCGCGAAGGCCTCCCCATCGTCTTCGAGACGGGGAAGGTTGCGCATGATGTCTTTGAGGTCGGACAGTTTCCGTTCTTTCACGGAACCCGCCGCCGGTCCGATGGTCGCCGCCGGTTTTCCCCCCTTCAGGATTGTGTACCGTTCTCCCCTGTAACGGATGCTGTTGAGCAGTTCCGAGAAGTTTCGGACCGCGTCGGTGACGGTGATGGTCTGGATCATCGCGTCCTCCTGTAAAATATGATTATCTGATTTAATGATAACCGTAAATAAAAAGCAAGTCCTATTCTACACCAACCTCAAAAAACAAAGGTGTGGAAAGGGTGTTCAGGTCCATGGCGGTAATCACCAAAAAACGCAGAACTCTAATTCTAAATGTGGTACAATTCGCCGAGAAGATCCGACTTGTTATGGTGAAACATGAAACTTATTGAAACCATCACTATTAGCAGCCACGCGATGCATGTGATCGCAAAGAAATCCATTTGAGCAGAAGTTGTTTATGACAGCAAAAGTTTTATTATACGCATTTCTAACCGGTTTTTCTTTGATTCTTGGTGTAATATTAGGCACCACATTGAAATTCAACCAGAAAACTATTGCGGCAATAATGGCCTTTGGATCCGGCGTTTTAATATGCGCTTTAACTTTCGGGCTAATGGAGGAAGCGTTTAAGCATGGGGGATTTGACGCAATAATCATAGGATTCTTGT
>JAPLJZ010000254.1 GCA_026388335.1 Deltaproteobacteria bacterium | reverse complement strand
GCCATCTCAACTGCTTCAGGGTATTGCCGGCAACCTCCAACGCGGTGCGGATAGAGGCGCCCATCACCGGGATCGAGAAGCACCAGGCCAGAAGAATGGCCGTGCCGGCGGCGCTCAGTCCGTTAAAGACATAGACGGCAGCCTTTGCCTTGCCGACGTGGTCGATCACCATGTTGTTAAGGCCATCAATGGGCATCTTGAACAGAAAGAGCTGGTTCATGGCGGTCTGTACGGGTTTGATGCCCCAGGCGGCAACAAAAACGGAAAGGAGAATAAAGGGCGCCCATGCCCGGAATACCTGGCCGCCGCTATAGTTGAGCGTTGCCCTGCCGTTGCTCTTTGCCTCCTCGGGGAAGTGCCAGCTTTCCTTTGGATGCCAGAATCGCAGGAAGATAACGGTGCAGATGATCGAGGCTATGGACGAGAGGATATCCGGGAGCAACGGGCCGCGCCGAAGGCAACCGGGGCCGTGTTGGCCAGGAGACAGATGCCGGCGGCATAGAGGGGATTAAACCCCAGACCGGCCAGCATGGCGGCGGTGATCGCCACGGGCGTTCCGAACCCGGCTGCGCCTTCGATGAAGGCGCCGAAGGAGAAGGCGATAAGCAAGGCCTGCATGCGGCGGTCATCGGAAATCGTTGCCAGGGAGTTTTTGATCACTTCAAACTGTCCCGTCTTTACGGACATATTGTAGATGAAAAGAGCGGTAATAATGATCCAGCAGACGGGGAAAAGACCGAACAGCGCTCCGTACACGACCGAGAGGCCGGCATACTGTGCCGGCATGCCGTATACGACACACGCGACGACTACGGCCAGTGTGGTGGCGATAATCGCTGCCCAATGGCCCTTCATTTTCAAAACCGTAAGACCGAGAAAGAGAAATAAAATAGGAACAGCCGCAACCAGCGCCGACAACGCCAGGTTACCCAACGGATTAACATTCATTGCCCAAGTCATGATCGTTTACCTCCTCTAGGTGAAAATATTATTAAATGATCGCCGTCGATCCCATTACGCCAATTATTCTTAAAAAAGAGTTGTCCCGTGGTTTTTAGCGAGATGAGGTCAAAAGGGATATTCTTTTTTATTCGCTTGAAGCCCTGTCCTGGTCCGCCTATTAACCATGCCTGATGGTCAGACCATATAGATGGTCGGATCATTTTGTCAAGTGTTTTTTTAGTGGACGGTGGATTCATTTTTCTATTCGATTAATGTCCAGTAAATCTAAAGCGCTATTTGAACTTGTCTTCCATCAGCTCAGCAGGATGTTTCGCTTTGATCTTCGAACCTGATTTATCGAGACCTCCCCCGATCTGTATCAAACAGCCAGGGCACTCCGCAGATACGTATTCCGCGCCCGTGTCCTCGATATTCTTCAATTTGCGTTTGAGCATCTGCATCGAGATTTCGGGCTGTTTTACGGTATATGACCCTCCCATGCCGCAGCACGTGTCGCACTCGAACATCTCCTTCAGCTCGTACCCGGCCGCCGTCAGCGCGGCGCGAGGTTCCTTGTATATCCCCACGTGCCGTTTGGCATGGCAGGAATCATGATAGGTAATCGACTGGAGCTTGAGTCCGTCTTTCGGGGTCAACTTCTTTTCTTCGATCAGTTTATTCACCAGTTCCGAGAACATGATTGTTTTGGCCGCCACTTTTTTGGCATCAGGGACCAGACTGTCCATGTTCTGATCTTTCAGAAGCTGCGGCCATTCCTTTTTCAGTGCGGTAGCGCACGTTGCGCACCCCACAACCACATATTTCACGTCGTCTGCCAGAAGCGGCTTGATATTGTGCGCCGCGGCAGCGGCGGCCATATCAAAAGAGCCGCTTCCCCAATGGGGTATTCCGCAGCAGGACTGGTCTTCGGGGAATACCACTTCCATATCTGCCTTGTTCAGGACTTTTACGATAGCCGCTCCGATCTTGGGGAATACGAATTCAATTGCACACCCGGAGAAGAACGAGACCTTTGTCTTGCTCTTCGGCTGGTTGATCTTCTTGAATACATCGCGGAAGGGAACCGGCGCAATCGTCGGCAGGCTCCGGTACTCCGCAAGATTGGACAGGAACATGGGCAGGTGGCGGATGAACCCCTCTTTGACAAAAGGCTTCTGCGCGATAGAGGCGGCCCTCAACATGGCATGGAAGAGCTTGCGGTTGTTGATCACCGACAGGGCGGTCTTCTGAATAAAGGGCAATCCCTCCTTTGATGCCACACGGCGGCGTAGTTCGAGAATCAGCGCCGGGATGTCGATCTTGCCGGGACATATCTCCTTGCACTTGCCGCACCCGATGCAGAGCCCCTGGATATCCCCCGTTGTCTCCATTTCATTAAACCACGCGGTAAGGATCGTGCCGATGCCGCCGGTATAAATATGACCGAATACGTGGCCGGTCACCAGGCGATAGACCGGACAGACATTCAGGCATGAAGCGCAGCGAATACACTGGAGCGCCTCCTTGAACTTGGGGTCCTTCGCCATGGCGGTCCGCTTGTTGTCCATAAGTACGATATGGAGCTCCTTCATCGAGCCGTCGGTATTTGGCGAAGGTCCGGTGATAAAAGAAACATAGCTGGTTATAAGCTGGCTGGTTGCGCTCTTTGGGAGTGCGGTAATGATCGGCGCTGCATCAGTATAGTTCGCCACGAGCTTCTCAAGGCCGACCAGGGCCACATGGATCTTTGGGAGCGTGGTGACGAGGCGGGCATTGCCTTCATTGGTGCAAATAACAAGCGTGCCGGTCTCGGCAATGGCGATGTTGGCACCGGACATGCCCATATCAGCTGCGAAATATTTCTCCCGCAGCTCCTTGCGCGCGACCTTGACCAGTTGCTGGATGTCGGTGGGCTGCTGCTGATGGGTCTCTTCGCTGAAAAGGTCCGAGACCTCTTCCTTGGTCAGGTGCAGGGCCGGCATGACCATGTGCGAAGGCGTTTGATGGGCAAGTTGGACGATCCATTCGCCAAGGTCCGTCTCGTCCGCCTGAATGCCGTGCTCGGCAAGATGCTGGTTCAGATGGATCTCTTCGGTTGCCATGGACTTGGACTTGACGATCTTTTTGACACCCTTCTCTTTGCAGAGATTCGTGATGTAGTCTTTGACCGCCTCGGGACTGTTCGCCCGGAAAACTTTGGCGCCGCGGGCTTCGGCGGATTTCTTAAACTTTTCGGCAAGCTCTTCAAGATGTTCTGCCGCGCTCCCCTTGATCTCGGCAATCTGGTTCCTGAGCGCCTCAATATCGACGCCTTCGTATGCCTTGGCGCGGGTGGCCGGGTAATTCCACCGGTCCAGAATTCCGGCGAGGTTCTGCCTCTTAAGGGCTTTGTGTATTGATTGTGCCAATGCCGTTTTCATTAGTTCATGCCTCCTAATTCATCAACGCATATGATAACAAGTCGCTCCGGGCCGTGGACACCGATGGCGAGCACGCGTTCAATGTCGGCGGTCTTGCTCGGCCCGGTGATCAGGGCGATATAGTTGCTTTTGCCCGGATGCATTTTCGTCATGAGCGCAGGCAGGTCCGCCACAATCCTGTCCGAGGGAAGCAGGGCTATGTGAATCCATGACAGGGAAGATGCCAGTCGCTGCTCAACCGCAGAGGAGTCCTGTGCCAGCGTTCCCATATTCGCCAATCCCCACTCCATCTGGGTAATGCCGATCTTTGCATTTTTTGACAGCTCGCGGGTGACCTGGAATTTCAGGCCGGGTACCTTTGCTGCGAGAGCCGTTGTATCGACTCCCTTGAGGATCGGGGCATCGGCCCAGATTGCATAAGAACCGGGGGTGTCCTTGATTTCTTCCTTCTTAAGGAACCCTTCGATAAAATTGAACGCCTCGGCGTTGGTGCCGAAACGCTGCACCTCGGTGTTACCTGCCGCTTCGGCCGCTGCTTTAAACTGATTGAACATGGTTGCCTCCCCCTTTCACCGTAATTATTGCGGAATCATTAATATTAAAGATAACCCCTGGTATGCTTCTTGTTCCTGTCTGGTGGTCAGACCATATAGATGGTCGGATCATTTTGTCAAGTGTTTTTTTAGTGGGCAGTGAATTTATTTTTCTATTGGATTAATGTTGAGTAAATATAGATTGTTACATTGAAATATGTATAGGGTGCTGCATGGTTGTCATGTCAGACAACCATGCAGGTCGTGTGGTCTGACCATTGCGATTATAGAATATTACCGCGGTTGTCAATCTTTTTTTGCGAAGGCGTCATCATTAGGAAGGGAAATTTGGGGCGTATGTCAGGTAAGAAGTTGGAATTCGGGTTCAATTTTTAACGTTTTTGCCATGGCATCCTCGGCAAAGCTCAGATGCTCCAGCATAACCTTCTGTGCCAGGTTGGGGTTCCTGTCCCGGATGGCTTCATAGATCTTAGTGTGCTGATCCATCAGAAGTTGAGGATATCCCGGCGTTAAGTACAATTGCCGCCGCGCGACAGAGATGGATTTGTGAAAGGAGTCCGAAATCGTATTCAGAAGACGAAGAAGCCAGCTATTCTGGGTCGCTTCGGCAATGGAGAAATGAAAGGCCGCGTCGCTATCCTCCCCTTTTTCGGAGTCATCATCTGTCAGGGCGGCTTTCATCTTTTCAAGATTTTCTTCTATCTTGGCCAAGTCCACGGGCGTGGCCCGCTGCGCGGCCAGATGGGCCGCCGCAATCTCGAAAATCTTCCGGATCTCGTAAATTTCAAAGAAGGATCCTTTCTCGATGGAGAGAAACATGGCCAACGGCTGGATGATCTCATCTCCGCTCGTTTCCTTGATAAAGGTCCCTCCCCCCGCCTTGATCTCGACGAAACCCATCATTTCCAGGGCGCGCAGGGCCTCTCTCACGGAAGCCCTGCTGACCTGCAGTTTTTCCGCCAGTTCTCGCTCGGAAAGGAGTTTGTCGCCGGGTTTCAGAGTCCCATTCTCCATGAGTTGCCTGATTTGTTCGACAACCTCCTCGTAAATCTTTTTTGCTTGTATCGGCTGAAAATCCATCTCGCATGTCCCTCAATTGTAATGGTAAGACCATTGACCCTTTTCAGTATTTATACCACTGAACAACGAAGGCTGTCAATCAAAAATATACTTTTCTAAAACTACGGCGATCTTTTAATAGACGTGGATATTTGTGAGCGGGCTGTGCTAAGCGTGGATCTACAAAAACCTTTTCTATAAGAGAATCTTTTCATGAGTTTCCTGATCGGCATCATAGTCGGGATTTTTGGCGGGCTTGTCGGTCTTGGGGGAGGCGTTGTCATGGTTCCCCTGACTGTATTCGCATTCAAGCTGGTACAGAAAGAAGCTCATGGCACCAGCCTCGTTGCCGTTGTCTTCACTGGTATTACCGGAGCAATCGCTTATGCCTCGAAAGGCACCGTCGATTATTTCGCCGCCGGACTGCTGGCCGGGACTGCCATTTTCACCGCCCGGGCAGGCGCCCGCTACTGTCACGCCTTGCCCGAATGGAAACTCAAGAGGTTCTTTGGCGGCTTTCTTGTCCTGGTGTCGCTCGCGCTCATCTTGAAACCCCTGCTGGCTTTTTCCCCTGATCCGCTGGAAGGCTGGAGCAGGGTCGCCGCCCTTTTAACCATTGGCGTTATTTCGGGATTCCTCTCGGGCCTGCTGGGTATCGGAGGCGGGGCTTTTATGGTGCCGGCCATGGTCCTCGTCGTAGGCATGAGCCAGCATCTGGCGCAGGGGAGTTCCCTTTTGTGCATGATACCGGCCGGGGCTGTGGGCGCTTATACCCACTGGGGTCTCGGGAACGTGGCCAAGCCCCTTTTGCCGGGGCTGATCGGCGGGATACTCATCGGGGCCTCACTCGGAGGCATCACTGCCAACCTTTTGCCGGAGACTATCCTGAGGTTTGTCTTTGCCGTCGTGCTGATTTGGACAGGCATACAATACATGAGATTTCCCGCCCCCTCCCCTCCCTAAAAATAAAAGCACCGCCTATTAAAAAAATACTTGACAAAAGATCTGACCAGTCGTATGGTCAGACCACATGGCAGGTTTGGCAGGCAGACCAGTCGGAGGGGGACTTCTACCGTGATCAATTGGCAATGGGGGAGTTAAATACAGGTGAAGTGCCCTGAGTGTGGAAAGGAAATCGAAATCGTTCGTTTTGGCGGTGGATACATAGGGTTGTGCTGTGGAAAGATACGGCATAATTCCGATAAACCACCAGACGTACATTGCCGTAATTCATTAAGACATGGAGAAGAATCAGATGATTGAAATAAGGTGGCACGGGAGGGGAGGTCAGGGCGCGGTCACGTCCGTCGAGCTGTTGGCGCTGGCGGCGATCGAAGAAGGAAAATACGCCCAGGGTTTTCCGGCGTTTGGTCCGGAGCGCCGGGGGGCGCCGGTCATGGCATATAATCGTGTGTCGGAAAAACCCATCAAGATCCGTTCCGGCATCTACCACCCCGATGTGGTCGTCGTCCTCGATCCGTCTCTGGTGGGGCTTGTGAACGTCACGGACGGCCTGAAACCCGGCGGACTGCTCATTGTCAATACCTCGAAACCGGCGGAGACGCTCCGGGAGCAGCTCAAATACAAGGGCAAGCTGGCGACCGTCGATGCCACCTTCATCGCCCGGGAGGAGCTTGGCGTTCCCATTGCCAATACCACGATGCTGGGCGC
>JAPLJZ010000240.1 GCA_026388335.1 Deltaproteobacteria bacterium | reverse complement strand
GGAAAATGGACGTGATGAAATTCCTGAGGAAAAACATGATCAGCCTCGCCGAGATCGACATGGTCGTCAGCCGGGGCGGATTGGGAAAACCAGCCCCCGCCGGGGCCTACCAAATAGACGATATCATGTGCACGGATCTGTTGGCGGGAAAATACGGGAAGCACCCATCGGCCCTGGGACCGGCTATGGCTTTAAGCTTTTCCAATCAATACGGTATGCCGGCAATCGTAATCGATCCACCCAGTACCGATGAATTCGAACCTCTTGCCAGGATCTCGGGACTTCCGGAAGTAGAGCGCAAAAGCGCCTTTCATGCCCTGAACCAGAAGATCGCGGCAAGACGTTTTGCCCTCGCCAAGAAGAAAAAATACGAGGAAATAAACGTCGTCGTGGCCCATCTGGGGGGCGGTATCACCATTGGCGCCCATCGGCAGGGGCGAGTCATCGACTGCACCCACGGGCTCGCAGAGGGACCTTTCACCCCGGAACGGGCCGGCGCGTTGCCCACCATGGATCTCCTCGACCTCGCCTTTTCCGGGAAACTCGATAAAAAACAAATCCAGGGCCGTCTGGTGGGACAGGGCGGCCTGGCGGCCTATTTAGGCACCACGGACGCCCAGCAGGTTGAAGAAATGATCAAGGGGGGAGACGAAAAGGCAATGCTTGTTTTTGAAGCCATGGCCTATCAGATCGCCAAGGACATCGGGGCCATGTGCGTCGTCCTGAAAGGCGAAATTGACGGTATCATCCTCACCGGGGGCCTGGCCCATTCCGAAAGACTGACGGGGCTGATCGCAGAGCAGGTCCGTTTCCTGGCCCCCGTTTCCGTCTATCCCGGGGAGGATGAAATGTCTGCTTTGGCGGCAGGCGGTTTAAGGGTGCTGGAGGGGGAAGAAGCGATCAAGAAATACTAATAACATCCATGCCCGAAGTGGGCACAACGAAGCATAAAAATCCCCCATCCCTCCCTTTGAGAAAGGGGGGTTTGGGGGGATTTTCATATAAAGCGTAGCTATTTGAAAGTTAGAATCGGATGATGATCTTCCCAGACACACTTTATTTCAAACGGTTTAATAAGCTCGGGATAGTCCGACCGGAGACAAAAAACAAGATTAGACTGTCTACCTCCCTTTAAAGTATCCCTCCATATGTTGAGGTTCCACCAAATATTGAGGCCAAGCGAATCATTTTATACTTTTCCAACGTCCTCTTTTGCTAATCTAACCAGTTGTTATTAAATGATTAATTCAAACTTATTATTTTCATTCTGCTATTGGCAGACCCTTTGCTATTACACTTTCATGATCATGGTCATCTCATCCAAAAACGAGCTCTTATCATCGTTTTGGGATGAGGTGGAGGGCATGATAGGGATCAATTGAAAAAAGAAAATCTTTACATCACTCTTATAAACATTTTTATCGGAATGGGCGTGTCTTTCCTGCTAAAGGGCAGTATCCTCGCCGTCGTTCTCATCGTCATCGCGATCGGCACGATCATTTTCATAGAACGAAAATGGATTAACGAAAGCATCTTCAGAAGGAAGAAACGGTATGCCGTGGTGGGATATTCCTCCCTGGCCGTCTTGATGCTGGTTTTTCTCTTTTTGATTACCTCGCCGAGCCGCGATACATCCCACATTATCAAGCTGGTAAACGGGTTTTTGCAGAATGTCACGTCGGGTGATTATCGGGGCGCTTATGAAAAACTCTCCGAGGAGTCGAAAAAAGCATATGCCTTAAACGATTTCGTTAATGATCATGTGGAAAATCGCATCAATGTCCAGAATTTTAGAATCGATGAAGTCATCTTTAACGAGTACGACAAAAGGAAAGCCGTGGTGGTGGTTTCAAGCCCCTTCACACTCTACGGTCGCGAAACGCTGAACCTGGAGATGATCAAGGAAGAGGAGGGGTGGCGAATCGTTTTCAGCAGGACCATCTTCCACCCCAACGCCCCCGGCCAAGGGAAAAGTAAAAAGAATGGAAACTCCATCACCAATTTCTTCAAGAGGTTCTTTTAATGTAGTATATGTTTTGGGGGCAGGTCAGGCAAAGCGATGATACAAAGAATTATAAGTATAGGAAAGCGTATCGTTCAGCCTGAGATGCGTCTATGGCGATGTATTCCGTTGCGTGTTCAAGAGAAAATACTGGTAATACTTCCGCTACTTGCAATCACAATCGCCGCCGTTTTAGCCCTTTTCGGCAATCATCAGCGTGCCAATATTCAAGACAATATTCAGCATCAATTTCAGATGGTTAGGGGATTGAATGAAGTTGTCATCTCGATGGTCAATGCTGAAACCGGTATGCGCGGCTATCTTCTAACCAAGCGCGATGAGTTTCTAAAGCCCTATACCACGGCGTCGCAAAAACTCCCCTCGGCAATGTCAAACCTACGTTCTCTATCTGAAGCAGAGCCGAGCTATAATCCTCGACTTAGGAAACTACACCTACTGAACCAAATACAACTCCTGATTGATCGGCAAATGGCAGACCTCTCTTGGCAAGAGAAGTACGTCAACTCACCGGGCATCCTCGGTACAGAATTATATTATCACCTCACCTACGCGAAACGGACGATGGATGAAATACGCGTCAACGTAAATGTCATGCAAATCGAAGAAGAACGATTGCTGACCGAACGCGTACAAGAGATCAATGCCATTCGACAGCGCGACTATTTGGCTATCATTATCGCACTATTTATCGGATTGGGGACACGCCTCATTGCTCGGTATCTTTTTAACAAGGAGAAGGCAATCGGCACAGACCTGAAAGAATGAAAGAAACATTTGGAATAATCAACAACTAACCATTACTAAACACAGTTAAGGAGGGCCAACAATGTCATTTGGGATTTACATCGTCGGCTACATCATATTGATTATCGGCCTGGAGACAAGGGCCGGTGGTTCATTCCCGCGGATTTCATGGTGGGCAAAATGCTGAACAAAACGACGGTCGCTTCCGTGTAGGTGAACATTCCTATCATCAAGGATTACAATGTCTATGATTTCAAAGCGGAGGCGCGGATCGGCTTCTTTTTCTGACATGCCCGGCAGATAATGCGGTGCTACGGATTCCACAGCACTATGAGAGACTACATTTCAAATGGCTAAACATGCCAAGGTGGAGAAAATAAATTCCGTTGCTATTCTAACCAGCTATATGGTAATATGAAATTGAGATGTCTGGTCTGACTAGACAGATAAGGAGGCCATATGACTACGCGAACCCAGACAAAAACAAAAGACCCGTCCTGGCAATTACAGGAGGCAAAGAGCCGCTTGAGTCAGGTTGTTGATCATGCTTTGCGGGAAGGACCACAAACCATTACCTTGCACGGTAAGCCCGCCGTGGTGGTTGTTTCCTTTGAAGAGTTTCAAAATCTCATCCGTCCCCACACGTCCCTGCGCGAATTTTTCAGACAATCTCCTCTCTATGATACGGATCTCGATCTTGAGCGTAGTAAAGACCTCGCTCGTGAGGTTTTGCTATGAAATATCTGTTGGATACGTGTGTGATCTCGGAATTAGTGAAGAAGGTGCCTCATCCAGAGGTTATCACCTGGATGAATGATTGCGATGAAAGCAGGCTGTATTTGAGCGTCCTGACCATTGGCGAGATCATGAAAGGAATTGCCAAGTTGCCGGAAGGAGACAAGAAAGAACGGCTGCGATCCTGGATCAGCAACGATCTGACAGTACGATTCGGGCAACGTATCCTGGATATCGACACGGAAATTGCCTGGGCTTGGGGAACGATGCTCGGCGAAGCGGAAGGCCGGGGAGAGAAACTTCCCGTTATCGATAGCCTGATTGCCGTCACGGCCAATGTACACAACCTGATCGTAGTCACGCGTAATGTGTCTGATCCGGAACATTGCCGTGTCAAGATTTTTAATCCCTGGGATAGTCAAGCAGATTAGCAAGATAAAACAAAAAGCATGAACGATTTCTCTCAGTTCGGCAAGATATTTCTGATCATCGGCCTCGTCGTCGCCGGCGTCGGCCTACTTATGATTATTGGGGGAAAGATAACAACTTATAGGAGGAATAGCGATGCTTAAAGGACGAAACACTTCATATTTACTGGGGCTCTTATTGATCTTGACCGGCCTGACAAGCGGTTGTGTTGCCACGTTCTTTGCCGCCGCGGAAACGGTTGTATATCTGGAAAACGTGCGACAGACGATCGCGACGGTGAATCTGAAGGCTAACCCGGACAAGGTCTATGCCGCAGCGCTGAATAGGATTGACAATAATCCAAAGCTGCTCATCACTGCGCGCAACGACGCCAGCCGCTACATTGAATTTTCTGAAGGAGAATACGCTGCAAGCCTGAAAATCAGTTCCGTTTCCGAGGACACCAGTCAATTGACGATTGCCTCATACACTCCCCTCGGCAAACAGAATACAACGAATATGGTGCTGATGACGGTAGAAAATATCTGCAAAGAGTTGAATATTCCTTATCGGATCGTTAAAAACTGACGGTTTCGCAAAAGATCGTCATGCCCGCGCCAATAAGCCGTCTGATCGATTTATCGGCCCATTGACAAGGTCGGGCTAACGGCCACGGCTCTTGCGAGCACCGGCGGCGCTGCTTCCCCGCCCGGGACTCGCCAGCTTGGCCACCTTGGCTTCGAAATTGGCGAAGCGTTTATCCAGTGATTTAAGCTCGTCGAGCTTTTCACTCTCACTCAAGAAGGAGTAACGGATACTGTTATACGCCACCTTCTTTAGTTCTTCATAGGAGGGCTTGTAGCGGACTATAAATAAAAGATATTCGTTGCTCAAATTGTTGCGCGACACGCCGGGATCATCGGTGGAAATTACGAATGGCACGTTATGATACCGATACACCTGCACCGGATGAGCCTCGTTTTTCACCCCGAGGATGAAAGAGTTACTGGTCAGGTTCACCTCAATCGCGACTTTGCGCTCCTTCAGCACTTCAAGCAACTCGTCGGGATCCGTCTCATACGCAATATCGACGCCATGCCCGATCCGGTCTGCCATAGCGATCTCTACGGCTTCACGGACGTGGCTCTTCAAACCCTCAGGTGGAACCATACCCAGTACCAGCTCGCCTGCATGGAGTGAGAGCTTCACGCCAGGAAAGCGCTGATTCAAAAAACGAAACATCTGCATGTGGAGCGAGTAGTCACGCATCGCGACATAGCCGTTTTCCGGGCCGACAATGTTGACGCCGACAATAAGATTACTTTCCTTAGCGGCGGCAAAGGCGGAATACAAACCTGAGAATACCTTTGCGGGAGCATTGTTGCGAGACGCATAGGCCTGAAAGCGGAGCTTGAAAGCGGCGTCATCGATGCCCGCGGCCGCCTCTTCCAAACTTTTGACATAGTTGTCGATCTTCTCCTTGGTAGCGGCATCTCCGTCCATGAAATCCGAATATTCCGTTAAGGCGACTTCCACCTCATCTTCTGCGGCATCGGCTTTCAGATTGTTAATTTTCTTAGCCAATTCATGGTTATCGACATCGGGAGATTTTTCCAGCATCGTCTCTATGTACTGCACATTCTCGGCCTTGGCGCGTTCTTTGATTGTCTGTAAGCCCTCCTGGAAGGCGGCGTTCGAAACAGGCCCGAAAAAGCCGAAGGTGTCGAAAAATTGCTGATCCGGTGCGGGTTGCTCGTGAAAGTGGTTGCTGAAGTCCTTATCGGACCAGCGCATGAGTAATTCCCGGTAGAAAGTGTTGTCCTTGCGCACCGCAGCGGCGCTGATGCATATTTGGCCGGCCCTTTCCGCAAGCTCGGCGGCAGGCCTGATCTCGATACGATATTTCTCAATCTTAAGCTGCTCATGGTTTTCACTGTAAATACAGTAGTTCTTTTTCCCTACCCAATCCAGATAAGTCTCGGCATAGATCGCTCCCGAGTAATGATGATGTATATCGCCGCCTTTGGGCAGCATGTTTGCGAACATATTAAGCTCTGCGACGTTGGGAGTCGCCCCCGAGATCAGATTGGAGTAATACTGGTTCGTTGCCACGTAGTTGCTCTGCGGGATTGTTTTTTTGGCCTTAATTTCGCGCGCATCGGCGACTCCGAATGACACTATACAAATCAACATCACAAGTGTTTTAATCTTCATCGGATATTCCTTTCACAGAACTTTCATGTCGAGCTTCTACCCTTTGAGGGTGTAAATTGTCAAATAGATTGTCGCCATTAAGCTGATTGAAATATCAAGTCTATTGTGCTAACTGACGGCCAGCCTCAGGAATGAACAATGGACGGCTACCAAAAACTACCTCACGGAGGAATATGCTATGGCGATACTGGAATGGACAAAAGACGAAAACGTCGCAATCATTACCATGACTAACGGCGAAAACAGGCACAATCCGATGTTTATCGAGGCCATTTTAAAAGCCTTCGACGAAATTGAAGCAGATGCAGACATCTCGGCGGTCGTTATTGCCTCCAACGACCCCAAGAACTGGTCCCAGGGAATCGACCTGCCCTGGCTGCTGGATGTTTTCAACAAGAAGGATTTTCAGGCCATCAAGGACTTTATGTACGGCCTGAATAAAATCTTCAAGAGAATCCTACTCTATCCCGTGCCGGTCGTCGCCGCTATCAGCGGTCACGCCTTCGGCGACGGCAGCATCATGGCCTGTGCCTGCGATTTCCGCTTTATGAGATCGGACAAGGGCTTCTTCTGCTTCCCCGAAGTGGATATCAGCATCCCCTTCCTGCCGGGCATGTTTGCCCTCCTGAAAAAGGCCCTGCCCTATTACAAGTTCGAAGAAGCGGTATTCAGCGGCAAGCGCATGGGAGCCAAGGAATTGGAAGAGCACCACATCATCGTCAAGGCCTGCGCCGATCAGGACGAACTGATGAAGGAATCCGTTGCCTTCGCCAAGACCTTCAAGAAAAAACGCGCCATTTTCGGAGAGATGAAAAGACGTATCCACAAACACATCGTCGAGATCATGGACAAGGAAGACCCCGAATACATAGAACCTTTGAAACTCATGATGTAAACAATGAGGATCATGAAAAAGATCATCCATCGCTACATTCTGAAAGAGATCGCCTTCCCCTTTTTCATGATCCTCTTTATTCTGACCTTCGTCCTGCTCATGGGAAAGATCCTCCAACTCATGGATCTCATGGTCAACAAGGGCATCCGCATATTCGATATTGCGCTGATGATCATTTACCTGTTGCCGTCTTTTCTCCTGTTCACTATTCCCATTTCCCTTTTTGTGGCCATCATGATGGGCCTTGGCCGGCTTTCCAGCGACAATGAACTCATCGTCATGAAGGCGTCGGGAATGAGTCTCTACGAAATTTCCAAACCCATTATCCTTGCCACCGTTGTGACCTTTTTTCTGACGGCGGTGACGAGTTATTTTCTTGTCCCTGAGGGTAACTACGCCACCAAGCTTCTGCTTTTCAGCGTCGCCCGGCAAAAGGCCAGCGCCGGTATCAAAGAAAAGGTCTTCAACGATGACTTCAAGGGAATCCTTCTGTACGCCGACAAGATACCCGTCAGCGGAGATTATATGGAAGGCGTACTCATCTCCGATACCCGCGACAAAGAAGAGCCGTCCACCATAATCGCCTCCAGGGGTTACCTTGTCGCCAACCCCAATGAGATGATCGTCACGTTACGCCTGGAAAACGGAGCCACTCACAGTGTGGACCGGAATATGAAAAATTACCGTAAGATGGACTTTGCCCGGTATGATATCAAACTGGACCTGGGTGCGGCGATGACGGAAGATAAGGCCAAAACCAAGGCAAGTACGGAAATGACCACTGTGGAAATCTATAAGCGCATGCAGGATAAAAAGATCAAGGATACGGATTTTCGGGAATTGGCAATCGAGATCCAGAAGAAACTCTCTATTCCGGTTTCTACGCTGGTTTTCTGCGTTCTCGGCATCCCCCTCGGCATCCGGAAGCACCGCACAGCCAAGTTCTGGGGATTTTCCATCGGTCTGGTGGTAGTCCTCATCTACTACCTCATCCGCCTGGGAGGGGAAGCTCTTGCGGAAACGGGACGGTTGACGCCTTTTATCGGCACGTGGACCCCCAATATCCTGCTCGGAATCGTGGGAATTTATCTATTCTACCGGGCAGCGGAAGAGAAACCCCTATGGCCGAACTTTTCCAAGACAGTCAAATGATTATTGAGCTATGAAGATCCTGGACCGCTATATTATCAAGGAATACCTTAAGTTGTTCTTTCTCATTCTCCTGTCCATCATTTCGATCTATCTGATCATCGATTTTTTCGGTAAAATCCGCATGTTTATAAGCAATAACGCCACCATTATCCAGATGGCGTCGCATTTCTTTTTCATGATCCCCACGATCGTTTCTCAGACGACCCCGGCCGTCATCCTCCTGGCAACGCTCATGACCTTCGGTGCCCTGTCTAAAAACAACGAGATTGTGGCCGTCAAGGCCAACGGTGTGAGTCTTTACCGCCTCGCTTTCCCGCTGCTCATCATTTGTATCATTGTCAGTATCGTTCTTTTTATGTTCAGCGAGTTCATTACACCCCGGGCCTTCCAGAAGGCCGAACATATCCGCCTGGTAGAGGTCCAGAAGCAGGAATCCATGGGGATATTCAAACAGAATGAGGTCTGGTACCGTGGAAATCATGCCATATATAATTTCCGCATGTTTGATGCACAAAACAATGCTCTCCATGGAATCACGATTTACTATCTGGATCCCAAATTCCGTCTGCTTCAAAGAATTGATGCGGAAAAAGCACAGTGGCAGGAAGGGAAATGGATTTTCCAGAATGTGCTGATCGCCTCGATGGCAGATGGGGGCGGATTCCCCAAGCTGGAAAAACTATCGTCCCAAGCCATGAATCTTCCGGAAAAACCGGCAGACTTCAAGAAAGTTCAAAAGGAAGCCGACAAAATGGGATTTTTTGAACTGTATCCGTATATTCGCAAACTGCAATCCGAAGGGTATGACATGACACGCTACCTGGTGGATATGCATGGGAAACTGGCCTTCAGTTTCGTCAGCATCATCCTGCTGGTGATCGGGATCAGCTTTTCTCTACGCTCGGAGCGCAGCGGCGGGGTGGCGCAAAGCATCGGCGCCGGGGTTATCATCGGTTTTTCCTATTGGCTGGTGTTTGCCTTCTCCCTCTCCCTCGGCAGGTCGGGAACCCTTTACCCCCTGCTGGCGGCATGGATTCCCAACCTGCTTTTCAGTGTTGCGGCGTACTACCTGATCCGGCGGGTCAACACCTGATTCGCCCCCTAAATCATGGCTAAATATTTACTTTTTATTGAAAGCGTTATTTTGGTGGAGGAGGCTCGCATAGCAGCTTTCAATCGGAACTACTCAGGAGAGGTGAGGGGAAATTTCGATGCTGCGGGATCGGTGGGTCGGGGGGCTGTCAGGCCGGACTGGGGAAAAGGACGACGGGGAAGTGTTTAACTGCTGGAGGCTGCGAAGACTGTATTCTACCCGTATAATGAAGGATCTAATCCCTCTATCAGGGCTATGGGGCTGAAGTGAAATAGAGTTTGTCCAGAAAAGCACCCGACTCATTCTCCCTTGGACCAGCAAGAGATCTGTTGATCCGGGGGTGGTCATCCTTATTGGCGAATCAAGTTTTAAGGCTGGGGTTGATGCCCATCTCGGTCAGCACCGTCCGGAGCTGATCACGACTGATGATTCCCCCGCCCATGAGAATTTCTCCAAGGAGGAGGTGGTCTTTTCCAGCGAGGTCATCTTCAATCTGTATTTCCATTGCAACTAATAATTGTCGCTTCGAAATTATTCCTAATTCAACAGCTATCGTTCCAAAGCGTTTATCAAGTCTATCCATGATGCATCCCCCTTATTTGGCATCATAATAACCTTTTTAAAGCTGCCATGCCAATAAAAACTTCTTCTTGTGAATTTTTGTTTCAACCAGTTTTCAGTTCTCTGGTCCGATCAGCCGATGTGTAGAGTTGTATTTGAACCCGGGCTCGGTGAGTTTGGATCGTAAGAAAGATAAGATGCTCCGGCCCTTGTGTCCATCTAAAGCCGTAACCAAAGGCTCAAGTTCTGCGTGCTTGTGCCCCGCTACTGCTTCCGCTGAACCGCTGATGCTTTGAAGATAGATGTTCATATATCAACGTTCTTGATTAAGTCGAGGATGTGGAGACGGCTCTCCGTAAAATTATATATTATTACAATGTACCCTTTTTTCTTTTCTTACGTCTAAGCAGATATAAAAGGGGTAATCGCGGCACTGCCGTTAGATATCTAATAAGAGAGGATTGACTGCCTTATTATAGTATTAAATTGAGATTAAATAAGTATAAACAAGGAGGGAGATGTGGATCAGACCCAACAAGATAAAACCTATCATTTCATTATGGAGTATTTTGTAAAGTGGGGGCGTGCCCCGCATTTTACCGAAATTGCCAAGGCGTTTTCCATAAGCCCTGATGATGGCAAGAAGCTTCTTCATGAGTTGATGAACACGAAGCTCCCGATCTGGTTATACCCGAATACGGACATAATCGCATCGTTTGCACCTTTCCACAACCTCCCCAATCAATACCATATTACCATTGACGGACATCAAAAATGGTTTGCCCAATGAGGGTTCGAAGCCCTGGCGGTCTGCTGGGTCTTTCCGGGTAAAACAATTCAGATTGATGCACCTTGTTTGGATTGCGGGAAACAAATGCGGGTAGTAGTACGCGACGGAGTTATTGAAAATCAAAGCCCGTCCGAAATATGCGGTTATGTCGATATTCCTATGGATAGATGGGGGAAAGATTGGCCTTATACATGAAGTCGTATCCATCTCTTCCGGTCGGAAGAACATGTTCGGAACTGGGCAGAGTATGGTGCCGGAACGGACGAGGCTATTCTTTCGCTTGCGGATGTCATGGCGATTGTAAGCACACCTCGTCATCAGGCACGCTTGAGCGGCAATTACGTCTCGGCGACGCCAAACTATGCCCCTCTATTTTTTGAGAATCTTAAAAAAGTAACGCGTAACGCGGCATTTTGGAATCCAACCTTGCCATAGTTTTTGGCGGGTTTTAATCGAAAGGGAGGTATAATTGTCATGGTGGATGAGATCGTTATTTACGGTAAGGCGGCTTGCCCTTTTACCGGTAAGGCTATATCGGCCTATGGGAAGAGGACGAGATACATCGACGTGGGGGAGGATAGTGCACAATTCCAAATAATGCTCAAACTCACCAACGGTGTCAGGCAGATTCCCGTGATTGTGGAAAGGGGGCAGATAACAATCGGATATGGCGGCGTTTGAGGAGTGTGAATAGAATCCGATAGTTGATCGGAATTACTACTTTGGGTGGCAAACGAGCTCGTTCCTTTCGTCCCGGGATAAATTACACTCAACTTCGATATCCTTTTTCAGTCTGGTTCGGGCACGGTGGAGTCTGATTTTGACGGCCTCAAGGCTGATTGCGAGGATATCGGCAATTTCACGGTTTTTCATCCCCTCGAATTCGCTGAGGATCAGGACGACGCGTTCGCCCTCCGGCATCCGCTTGACAAGGCGGTGTATGCAGGCATTCATTTCGCGCCTCATGAGGCCATGTTCGGCGTTTTGCAGCTTTTCATCACTTAATACGTAACATTCACACTTGGCGTCAATGGTGTCTAAGGATATTGTCTTGGGGCGCACCGAGACGCAGCGGCTGTGATCCAGTGCGACATTAGTGGCGATGCGGTAAATCCAGGTGGCAAGGCTTGATTCTCCACGAAAATCGGTCAAGCTGCGATTGATCTTCTCAAACACCACCTGCGTCAGGTCCTCTGCGTTATCCTTGCCCACCATGCCGTTCAAATAGTGGAAAATCATTGGACGGAACTCACGGTGTATCTTTGAGAAATCAACAGATATCATTGTTCAGATATTACCCAACCCGGATAGCCCCCAACAATGTTTATCTGGATCGGGATAAGACAAATCTTGTGACCCGTTGACCTGTCTGAAATAAGATACCTCGTTCTTCTTAAAAAGCGTGGTATCTGTGGTATTTTTTAGCCAGTCCATATTTCTCTCCAAAGCGGCTATACAGAATGGAACTTAATTCAATTGCCTTTAGTACGCTTCGATAAATATCACGATTTACATTTAAAATCTAACATATCACGGGAATTTGTCGGTCTAACACTTTCAAGGACGTTGTGGAGGGACAATATGAACAAAAATATTGCCGATAAATATTTGCGCCTTTCCACCCGCATTCATTGATCTGATCCGATCAGCCTATGTGTAGAGTTGTATTTGAATGGATTGACTGCAATTCATAAAGTAAGGAGCTGCATCGGACCTTGTGTCTACAAGTAAACGACGTTTCAAAATCACAAAGACAGTGGAATCATGATAACTCGCCTGTTTTAAATTCCGGCGGTTCCATGATGGTTATTTTGTTGCGCTTCAGATATTCCGGGAAACCATATAGACGCTCGCCTCTGTACTCCATAACTACAGCATCGGCAGGACAATTATTCAAACAACCAAAGCAGGCCAAGCATTTATCCCGATCAACAGTTTGCTTGGAGGGATTGATGGCCTTAGTTGGGCATTTTCTCACGCAAGTTTGGCAGCCAATACATTTTTTTGCATCAACAGTGTGCTTGCTGATTGCCTTCTTGTTCATCCAGACCAAGGGCAGCAAACTCAATCCTTCCCTCAACGCCACTTCATATCCGACAGAAATTGTTTCGCCGCGAGTAATTCTTTTCATAACTTCTGCTGTAAAGCGTCTCACCTGATCATATGTTCCTGCATCGGGCAGATGCTGCCCGGAAATCTGTTTAGGGTTATTCCATTTGGGCGTTGGGTACGAAGCAACATTCCTAAAGGTATCCCTTCCGACAGGAACTCCGCCTCTGCCTGCCAAAAGTTTGAGAATGTGACTGGAAGAGTTATACTGATTGCCTTCCGGGCCACCGAAGGAAACAAAGGCTGCAACCGGCGTTCCTTCGATCGAAGGTATCGTTTTAAGCCACTCGCTGACATTGGAGGGGGTATCATAATAAAATACCGGTGTACCGAACACGATGAGATCATAATTAGGCAGTAATTTTTTATCAAATTCCTGCATATCACGTGCATCTACCGTAAGACCTTTCCCTTCCAGGATGCAGCCGATAAGCCTGGCATACCTGCGCGTCTGACCTGTCTGACTATACCATAAGACCAGCACTCTTTTCGGATTGCGTGTTTTTAAATCAGGATAAGCTGCCAAGTTTTCACATGGCAGAGAAACCGGGAGGCACAGCGCAGCGGCCACAATAGCAATTTTCTTAATGAAGTATCGTCGTGTATCCATATTTGAGTCGAGTTGATCAGTTTCTCTCAATAATGCTGGTTGGTGTTTGTTGTCTTCTTTAACCGTCTGATTTCCCGGCGGTATCAATGTAGTGCAAGCATTACTTTTTGTGTTCTCTCACGGTTCTCAGAATCCGTCAATTATTGAATACAGGAAGAAGCGTATCCGCTCCAAAAGGAAGAAATTGGCTTTCAGGTGTATGCGCGTTTTCGAACGGTATTCATTGGCTGGCCATATTTGCCTATGTGAGGACTTGTATTTGAAGGAATTGACTACCATTCATAAAATAAGGAGATTCAGTGGACCTCGTGTCCATCTACTTATAAACAATTTTTCGTTCAGAATTGCGGTTAAGATTTCCATTTATAACCGCCGATCGCACTTAATCGTCGGTTACGGAGCAACGGGTGTTTATTTCCTGGCAGACGCTGAGGATGCCGTCCACTACCGGGGAAGTATTGGACGCTTTTTCAGAAGTGGAAACGGCACTCACTAAAATCTGGGCGATATTATTCTGAAAGCGGCTCACCTTCATCACAACATTTCTTTCACCATCGGTAAAATTGATGGTCCTGCTCTCATCGTTACTGGCGATGATGTGCAACTTCTTGTTTTCCTGAACAACCTTCAAGGACTTAGCATATACCTTGTCAGCATCGGCCTCCAGAATCACTGAAGCGACTTCCTGTCGCTGCACTTTGACGCCTCCCCCATCTCCCCGTTCTTGATGGTGATGAGGATGGCGCTGATAGCCGCCTGGGTCATCATCAGAACTGGTAAAATGCTTCACCACGCCCACGGCCGCGCGGATGATTAAACCGGTCTGCGCCTGCGCCCCGACAACGGGAATGATTGACAAGGCTATTCCTAGGATAAACAATTTCGTTGATTTCTTCATAGGTATCTCCTTGCAATCATAACCGTTTTAATGTCTTTTCCCAACAATAATTACCACGCTGCCATATGGAAGCCGGTTAATCGCTCATACATACCGGCCTGAGCGCAACCATCGCCTCCTTGCACTTTGCTGCGTTCGTTATTCCTCTTATTTCCAGCACATAATGCAGTGTCCCGCAATACAACCAACTGCAGATGCAGCTTTGCGCTCTTCTACTATGTCGATAGCTATATCATCTTGCCTCTGCGGAATAACTAAATAAATTTGCTTTTCAGATTGCTCTACAACACTGATATTTACATCTTTGGGTACCGAGATACCTTCTGCTTCCAATACTGCCTTGGGGTCTGATGTTAGCCTCTCTTTGAAGGATTCATCACTCCAAGCCTTGGCGATCAACTTTGCATACTTTTTGTTCTACTCGCTTTTATCTGCTTCCATTTTCCCTTTCCAGTTTAATCTTTGATAGTGGCATATTTAGGTTTAAAACTGTGCTATTATTCATAAAAAATCAAGAACATTTTTCAATGATAATCATTTGAAAATCAGTACCGTAACCCTTAGCGGAGCAAAATGTACCTTCTGTTTGATGCGGAATGCTGTGGAGAGCGATTCTCCTATGTCCGCCCCGTGCTCGAGAGTTTTGGCCATGACCCTGATAAGCTCGAAGACAAGGCTCTCGTCCTTAAAGAAAAACCTATCATACCGGGTCGCCATTTTTACCGGTCCTCCCTTCTCCGAAACGTTTTGATGAACGCTGCCCGGCGGTGCAGCGTAAGCAGCAAGATTCCCGGTTGAAACCAGGGCGCCGAGGGCGAGACCTGCTTTCAGCGCCGCACGGCGCGTCAGACGATGGTCTCCTTCATTGTCCTTTGAGCCATCATTCTTTTTCATCGGTGCTCCCTTCGCTTGAATTCGCATACTGTATGGCCGTTATTCGTGCCGATGATTACTACGTTTTATAAGCAACATTATTAGTTTTTATCATACCATTTCGATAAAAAAATTGCTGTCAAAATCTTCTTGACAAATAAGCCCTCCCGTCGTATCCCCCCGCCCCAGAAAAATAGGTTTTTTAGTGCACCCGACATTGGTTGCAATGAGTTTGGATGCCACGAAGCGCGGCAAAATGCGTTAATCAAGACATTCAAAAGGAGGAACTTATGGAGGACACAGGTATTTGCCCGCACTGTGAAAAGGAGTTTGCGGTTTTGCAGTATGGATATGGTCTTTCTTGTCCTAAATGCAAGAATCGCATTGATATCTTCCCCGACCCCGACCTTTGGGTTGAGACAAAATGGGGAAAGATGGGTGTATCAGGGAATATTCTGGCGTCCCTGGGTAAAGTAATATAACGAGATTTTGAAAAAACCACCTCTTTGCCGGAGGTTCGAATCTTGCTGGGCGCACCATATAAAAAAGAGGGGTTAGCCGTTTTTGGTTAGCCCCTTGTTTTTCCTCTTTGCTAATCTATGGCTACCCCTTAAAACCATTTTCCGTGATCATCGATGAGCGTTGACAGGCGTTAACGGCACGTTGGGGAGACTACAAGTCATCAACTTTTGGAATAAGAGTGAAGTGAGGGTTACCTTTTGTATTCAATGCACTGGCTCTAATGGGTCACTGACGCCTTGATTTGAAGGAATTGACTGCAATTCAGAAAATTATGACCTGCTCTAGACATTGTGTCCATCTACAATGTTTCACATGGCTGCATCACTTACAATCAATGATAACCGTTTGAAATCTAACATCGTAACACCTATCAGGTTATCATGCACCTTACTTCCCTTTACATTTTTTGGGAATCACGGCATTGTTGGCTGCGGAAATCGCTTCCGCCGCCGCCTTAACTGCGGCAGTTTCATCGGTGTTCATTTCCACAGGGTAGATGTGCTCCCAACCGCTCATAGATAGAACTACCGGCGCCCCCACCACGCCGTGCAACCCCAGCCACTCTCCCTCCAGTAAAACCTGTGCCGGGATAACCTGCTGTCTACCAATCATCAGTGACTCTACGATGTCGGCCACGGCGTGCGCTGCTACCACCTCCGTCGTGTGACCAGCCGTGAAGTGGGTGAAAAAGGGTTTTACCGCTGCTCGCAAATCGGGCGTTAGCGATTGCACCATATCGTAGGCAGCGCGTACCTGCCCGCTGCGCACCAGTTCCAGCATATGGATCTTATTCGTACGTATCTGCTGCGGCATATCAGCCAGCGATCGGTCGGCCCGCACCTGCTCCACAAGAGCTGCTACTTCTTCCGGCGCTATACCTTGCACTCGGACCTGACTCCAGATAGGTATCAAGAAATCGCCATGCTGCCCGAATATCCACGCTTCCACCTGAGGTCGGCGCACACCTAATTCCATTGCAATCTCGGCGCGCAGACGAAGTGTATCCGTCCACCCACCCGCGCCAAGTACCTGTTTCCGGCCCAGTCGCTCTGCAAATACTTTAACACCCAGTTCCACCGGATTTGATTGTACAATCACTGTTGGTGGCAAACCCGGACGCGCGGCCAGCGCATCGGCAAACTCGATAAACATCCTATAATTGGCTTGTCCAAGCGCCGAACGGTCCACCGACGCGTTGGGATCGGTGGAAACAGTGGCTCCAGCCATCATAACTACCACATCGGCATTCACTTCCGATGCATCGACCACCAATTCGATCGTGGGCGCACCGTCTTCAAACGCGTCTTCAAGATCGGACATCAGCCCCCACAACTCATTCTCACTGTGACCACCGCGATGGCCAACTAATTGTAACCGGGCCGATTCTGGCAAGACGCGTCGGTCAAGCAATTGAACGGCCAATTGGCGTCCGCAGCTTCCAGCCGCACCGATAACAGCTAAGTTCATGTCTTGTGTGTCCTCATTTCTGTTGTACATCTCTGGATACATTGTTTGATCATGGGTTTAAATGCCAACGTATGCTGAAAGCCATGTAATCACTATGAATGGGTCGTATATGACATTGCTTTGGTAGTTTGAAGTATACGGGCAATTTTTACATGTCAAGAGATATTTTTACCGGTGTTCGATCAGGCACCGGTGCCGATCTTCACAAAGAGCCATGTTCTTTAGAAATATCAATCTCCAAAATATGCATCTTTCAATCGGAATTTAATAAACTATGAGGATGCTCACAATAAAAAATCCCACCAATCCCTTTTGATAAAAGGGAAAGATGGGATTTTTATTCTTCGTTGCGCCCGCTGCGGGCATGGGGGTTAGTAGCGGTATTGTTCAGGTTTAAAGGGACCTTTAATGGAGACGCCGAGATAATTAGACTGTTCTTTCGTTAACTTGGTCAGCTTGGCCCCAAGACGGCCCAGGTGCAGTCTCGCCACCTCTTCGTCCAGGATCTTGGGCAGGATGTACACTCCTGGTTTATACCTGTTCTTCACTAATTCTATCTGGGCCATACATTGGTTAGTAAAGCTGTTGCTCATGACGAAACTCGGATGACCGGTGGCGCAACCGAGATTGACGAGACGCCCTTCCGCCAGAACAATGATCGACCGTCCCGAGGCGAGAGTCCATTTATCCACTTGGGGCTTGATCGTTTTTTTCTTGCACTCCTTGCTGTTCTCCAGGTAATGCATGGCGATTTCGCTGTCGAAATGACCAATATTGCAGATGATCGCTTCGTTTTTCATCTTTTCCATGTGGGCGCCGGAAATAACCTCGCAGCATCCCGTCGCCGTCACAAAGATATCCGCCGCAGACACAACATCTTCCAAAGTTACCACTTCATAACCTTCCATGGCCGCCTGGAGGGCGCAGATGGGATCGATTTCCGTGATGACCACCCGGGCGCCGAATCCTCTCATCGATTGCGCAGAACCCTTGCCGACATCGCCGTAGCCGCAGATCACTACGAGCTTCCCGGCCACCATGACATCCGTCGCCCTCTTGATACCGTCAACGAGGGATTCACGACATCCGTAGAGGTTGTCAAATTTGGACTTTGTTACCGAATCATTGACATTGATGGCAGGAAAGAGCAGTTCGCCATTTTTTTGCATCTGATATAAACGGTGAACGCCCGTCGTCGTTTCTTCGGAAACGCCGATCACATTGGCTGCAACATTTTGCCAGCGTTGCTTTTCCTTTTTATATCCCTGGGCGAGGCGCTCCATGATGATGCGAAATTCCTTGTTCTCGGGGATGTCTTTCAGAATACCCGGGTTCTTTTCCACGTTGACGCCCTGATGGATCAAGAGCGTAGCGTCGCCGCCGTCATCGACAAGCAAGTCGGGACCAGTTCCATCCGGCCAGGTGATCGCCTGTTCCGTACACCACCAGTATTCCTCCAGGGTCTCTCCCTTCCAGGCGAATACGGCCGCCGTACCCGCTTTGGCGATGGCCGCGGCGGCATGATCCTGGGTCGAAAAGATATTGCAGGAGGCCCAACGGAGATCCGCTCCCAATTCCTTGAGGGTCTCGATGAGCATCGCTGTTTGAATGGTCATGTGCAGACTGCCCATGATCTTTTTTCCCTGTAGGGGTTTCCGGGGACCGTACTTTTTGCGGACCGCCATAAGGCCCGGCATTTCATTTTCCGCCAACTCCATTTCCTTGCGTCCCCAGTCGGCCAGGCCGATGTCGGCGACTTTGTATGGTACTGATAGGTCAATCTTTTTGTAAGCCACAAATCCTCCTTATTTATTCCTTAAAGGCCGGCCGCGGTCTTCAGGGCCTCCACCTTATCCGTTTTCTCCCAGGGAAAATCATCCATGAAGAGTGTCCTGGGGATCTTTTTATACGTCCTGCTGTTGAGTAAATCGAAATTTTCGATCATCCCTCTGGGGGTGAGATCGAAGATCTCGGCAATCATTTTTCCCAATTTATCGTCCCCGATCTGCCCCGATCCGAAGGTATTGACATAGATCGAAATGGGCTTGGCGATCCCGATGGCGTAGGCGACCTGAACGGAGCACTTCTTTGCCAACCCGGCGGCAACGATGTTTTTCGCTACATAACGAGTCCCAAAAGTCGCTGAACAGTCGACTTTTTCCGGCGTCTTGTTCACAACCGCCCCGCCGCCGATCTGGGCTCCCGGATAACCTCCATAAAGTTGCACCACCAGCTTCCTTCCCGTCACCCCTGAATCGGCGGCGCTGCAAGAATTGATTGCCTGCCATTCACCGGTTGGGTTGAAGAGAAAAACTGTTTTGTCATCCACATGATCTTGCAGGGCTTCCATAGCAATATCGCGGGCAACGTGCTCTAGGGTGTTGCGAAAGGTATCAGGAACCTGACGATAATCAATGGCATTGGACATGAGGATCGTCGCCACGCGGACCGGAACCATATTTTCGTCGTATTCCACGGTCACCTGACCTTTTCCATCGGGGGCAAAAACGGGATTGCCGCAATATTCAAATGCCCGCATCAGACGGTTTCCAAGCACATATGGGAGGGGCAACAACTCCGGCGTCTCATCACAGGCAAAACCGTAAATAATACCCTGATCACCGGCGCCGATCTCCTGATATTTCCCCAGACCGGCCCTGGTCCCGATATTGATGTCCGGGGACTGGGGAATCATGGCGTTGAGAATCCCCATCGAACTGCCATTAAGACCGACGGCCGAATCTTTGTAACCCAAGGACAGGACCGTTTTCCGAGTCACCTTCTCGATGTCCACATAACTTCTCGTGGCGACCTCCCCGCCGATGACACAGAGGCCCTTGCCAAGAAAGACCTCCAGCCCGCAGTGCGGCATATCATCGATGGTCATGCCTATCTTCTTTTCTTCAGACAGAATCTCGGCAATAATATTGGCTGCGATGGCATCACAGACCATATCCGGATGTCCGACCTTGACGCTCTCCGACGTGATGTACATGGGCGCATCTCCTTTCATGACATTCTCAGCCTGCCCATTAACACAACCCTTTGAATGACTTCAATAACTTTTTAAATCAAATTATATCTTGAGAACTTGGGGCTGGACAATCCCGCAGGAAATAACGTAGGTAAGGGCCTCTTCCACGGTCATGTTCAGCTCGATGAGTTCCTGATCCGGAATCACCAGCAGATAGCCCGAGGTGGGGTTGGGGGTGGTGGGAACAAATACATTGGAGCAGGGCTGCCCGACATGGCGCCAGATCCGATCATGGGCCGGGCCGGTAACAAAGCCTACGGTGTACGCACCGGGGCGAGGAAACTCCACGAGGACAACCTTCTTGAAACTTCGGCTTTTGTTGACAAACATCCTGTCCACAACCTGTTTGGCCCCGTCATAAACACTCCGTATTACAGGTATTTTATGAAATATGGTCTCTCCATAATTAACAATCCTGTTTCCGATATAGCTCTTCATCATCAGGCCGACGACAAAAATCAGCAGAATAACGAAGATGACGCCGAGTCCGGGGATGTGAAACTGCAACAGGGTATCGGGATGGAAACGGAGGGGAATGACTCCGAGGAGATTGTCCATAAGGGCAATGAGGAAAAAGAGGATGTATAAACTCAGACCGATGGGAATCGTCGCCGCCAGCCCGGCAATGAATATCTGTCTGATTTTCTTTCTCATTTTCTTTTAATCTCCCGGATAGACAAACGGGCAAGGCACATACCCGCCCTGCCCGGATCTCACCGAATTAAGATGGTCCTCAAGATCTGCTTGTCAGCTTGTTTTCTTGATCTTGTTATTGCCGTCGAGGAGGACGCATTTAGGCGACCAGCCCTTGAGCTCCGAAGCCTCAGCGGTAACATAAGTCGCGATAATGATCACATCGCCTTTTGACGCTTTGTGCGCCGCGGCGCCATTGAGGCAGAAAGTGCCCGAACCACGAGCGGCCTTGATCGCGTAGGTGGTGAAGCGTTCGCCATTGGTAACATTATAAATGGCGACCTTTTCGTAGGGAATGATGTCCGCCGCTTCCAACAGGCCCTCGTCAATGGAAATGCTTCCCTCATAATGCAGATCCGCATCCGTTACGACGGCTCGATGTAGTTTTGATTTCAGCATGAACCTCTGCATAGACGTTACCCCTTTTTCATATCTCCAGAGGATCTCCGAAGACGTAATTATCGATCAAACGGGCCACACCCACCCTCACGGCCAGGGCGATGACGGCCTCGCCGTGCAACCTCCCGATGTCCTTCATGGTCTTGGTATCGCAGATCTGTACATAATCGATCCGGGCATGAGGATGATCCCCGATAAATGTCCGAACCCTGTTAATGATGACGCCGGCATCCCTTTCGCCTCGGTCATACATCTCCTTCGCCATCTTCAGGGAACGGCTGAGACTCAAGGCCGACTCGCGTTCTTCAGGCTTGAGATAAATATTCCGGGAACTCATGGCCAGACCGTCCGTTTCCCGCGTCGTCTGCATGGCGACGACCTCCAAATCCATATTGAGATCGATGACCATCCTCTTGATGGCTGTCAGTTGTTGAAAATCCTTCTTGCCGAAAATGGTGACATGGGGTTTGACCATATTGAAGAGCTTGCAGCACACCGTGGTAACGCCCCGGAAATGCCCGGGCCGGGAAAGGCCGCAGAGGTTATCGGTAACCCCTTCCACATTTACATAGGTCTGATAGTTCTCAGGATACATCTCCTCGTTGGGGGGATAGAAGATGACATCGACGCCCACGCTTGCCGCCATTTTCCTGTCTCTTTCAAAATCCCGGGGATACTTGGCCAGGTCTTCGTTGGGACCAAACTGGGTCGGATTCACGTAAATGCTGATGACCAGGCAATCCCCCCGTTTCCGGCCGTCTCTCATTAGATCCAGATGGCCCTCATGAAAGTAGCCCATGGTCGGTACAAAGGCGATTTTCTTCCCCGCAATTCTCAGGGACTCAGCATAAGCCTGCATTTCCTTGACCGTCTCGACAATCTTCATAGGCGCACCCCTCTTCAAACCAAAAAAAGCCTCGCCGTCGCTGACGGGAGGCCTGGAATTTCGTCCCTGTTACATTCCCTTAACCTTCCGTCCCAGTCCCTTACGGGATCCAAGCGGTGATTCCCCCTAACAGAACTGCAAAATATCGTCAAGATATTTTTTACGCCGTTTTACAGTCCCCAAAGGAATAGGAATCGGAACGGATTCTATAGTGTCGGAGCAAGGCAATCCTTGGATCTATACTACAGAACCATTTTAATTTTTTTCTCAACAGCAAATAATGTACTTATTACCACCGAGTTTTTTTGCCTGGTACATGGCCATGTCGGCCTTTTTGACCAGGGTGTCGAAGTCTTGACCATCCCGGGGATAAAGGGCGATGCCGAGGCTTGTTCTGATTACAAAAGAGCGCTCACCCACTTCTACAGGCACTTGAAAGGCTTCGATGATCTTTTGCCCCAGTTTTTCCAAATCCTCTATCTTCCGAATGCCGGGCAGGAGAATCATGAATTCGTCGCCGCCCATGCGGGCGACAGTGTCCCCTTCTCGAAGCTGTTTTTTGACGCACTCGACAAAGGCGCAGAGGATGCAGTCGCCCATGTAGTGGCCATAAGAATCGTTGATCTCTTTGAATTTATCGAGATCCAGCATCATCACCGCCAGTTGTTCCCGATTTCGTTTCGCCTGGATCAGAGCCACGGCGAGGCGGTCATGAAAGAGAATCCGGTTCGGCAAGCCGGTCAGGGCGTCATGATAGGCCATCCACTGAATCGTCTCCTCTGCTTTTCTCCGCTCCGTTACATCATGAAGAATCCCCATGAAACCGGTTGGCTTTCCCTTGCTGTCCTTTTGCAAAGAGACGGAAATTTCCACATATTGTTCTTTTCCATCCGGACGGTTGACACGAGTCACCAGTCCCTTTTCCGGTTCACCGGTCATGAAGACGCGATGGAAGATTCTATAAAGCTCCCCTTCGTCTTCTTCAACGGCAAATTCCTTGAAATTAACACCAATGAGCTTATGATGCGGAACGCCGGTAATCCGTGCACAGGAATCATTCATAAACTGGACGTGCCCTTTCAGGTCGACTTCGTAATAGCCGTCCCCGATGTTTTCGATGATGGCCCGGTATCGCTCCTCGCTGGCCTTCAGGGCATCCTGGGCCAGTTTCCGATCAGTAATATCGATATGTGTCCCCTCATAATGGAGGGCCTTGCCGGAATTGTCCAAGACAAGCCGGGCATTAACGGACACCCAGAAAATCGTCCCGTCTTTTCTGAAAGTGGCATGTTCAAAATTTTCCACAAAGCCTTGTTTTTTTATCGTCTCTTTAAAATATTCACGATCATCAGAATATACATAATGTTGGGCAGCCATGTCCGTGACCGATTCGATCATCTCCTCCGGCGAGGTGAAGCCACACATTTTTGCCAGGGCAGGATTGACATGGACAAACCGGCCTTCAGGAGTGCTCTGGAACATACCCACGACAGATTCATCAAATATTTTCCGATAGTTGGATTCACTTTCTTTCAGGTCTTGCTCTGCCTGTTTGATATTCGTTATATCCCGGATCGATTCGATGGCGCCGATAATACCTCCCTGAGTGTCAAACAGGGGAGATGCTTTGGCCCAAAGGTAGAGCTTTTTCCCGGCAATAGTTGTTGGGGCGGCAGGTTCGGCAATAAGATTATTACCGACTCTGTGGATGAACGAGTATTCGTCATCTGCATCGGCATCAGGATGTAAAACAAGATCAATTAGGATAGGCCGGCGTAGACCATAAAGAGGAATGGCATATTCATAATCGTCCTTGCCAATCATCTTTTCCTTGGAGATCCCCGTCATGTCCTCGATAGCCCGGTTCCAGGCAATAACCCTGCCCTCCCGATCGATCGCTAAAGTGGCGTCTGGAAGAAAATCAATCATGTCCGTCAGGCGTTTCTCTGATTCTCTGCGCAAATCCTCCGCGTGCCTTCTCTCCGTGATGTCGCGCCCGATGCCAAAGCGCCCGATGCCTTTCCCTTTTTGCCCATCCCAAATGGTCGTAGTCAGGAATTCCACGAGAAGCCTTTTCCCGTCCTTACGAAGGAGCTCAACTTCATAGGGCGGAATGATCCCTCCTTTTATTCCCGCTTTGAAATGTTCAAGCACCGTCTTCAGGCCCTCTGACACCACGATGGTCGTGAAGGGTTTACCCAGGAGATCAGTGGTCGTATAGCCTAATGTCTTCTGGAACTGAGGGTTAATGTATGTAAAATACCCCCACCGATCCACGGTAAAAACGAGATCATGAGTGGTCTCAATCAGAGTCCGGTATCTATTCTCACTTAAGCTGAGCGCTTCTTCCGTACGCTTTTTTTCATCAATATCCCGGACAATGCCCTGTAACAGAACCTTCCCGGCAATATCGAGGCGGCTCAGGCTCACCTCAGCGTAGAAAGGGGTCCCATCGTAACGGCAATGGAGCCATTCAAAGAGCTGGGGCTCGCCCCGTAGCGCCGCGTCCATTCTTTCCCTTGATTTTTCCCTGGAACTCGCCCCGTCGGACTGGAGGGGCGTGGAGAAACGATCGGGCGTTGCTCCGACAAGGTTTTCCCGTTTGCACTTGAAGACTTCCAGTGCCCGATTATTGCAATCCGTAAACACGTAGTCTTCCATGACGAAAATAGCGTCATTGGCCCCTTCGAACAGCGTCTGATAACGCATTTTCTGTTCAGAAAACACCGCTTCCGCTTGTTTCTTTTCAGTCACGTCCATCGAATTACCCAGAATGGCCGGTTTCCCCTGGTAGGTGATGGATATAACCGTCTCCATGATCCAACGGGTCTGCAAATCCTTGGTAATGATCCGGAATTCATAGGGTTCTGTTCTTAGACCCTTAAGCATCTCCCGGGCCAGCTTATCCACCAGGTCTCTGTCTTCGTGATGAACAATACTGAAGGCGTCACGGCCCACGAGTTCTATAGGTGTGTATCCGGCATAGGAGGCGGCATTTCTGTTGAGGTAACTGAAACGGCCGTCCTGAACCACATAAATGCCGGCAAAGGAGGCTTCCGCAATGGTATGGTAAAAGTCCTTCTGTTTGGTATGATTTTCTCTGGTATACGGTTTTTTCATTTGATGAGGTTGTTTAACAGACCTTCCCAAAAGAGTCCATAAGCTTGTTTACGACGATTTTGTTCATACCATGAATGTCTCAAGATTTGGATGCAATTCTTTTCCCAGTCAGGACAATTTTATTGACATCCCCCCTCTCCTTGTGGTAAGCGGATTCGCGTTTCAATTAACGATTAGAGTCTTGATTTTTAACATATTTTCTTTCAAAGGAGAGCAAGGTGACGCTTCGAGAGATAAAAGACCTACTGGATGCAGAAGTGCTCGTCGGCTACGATCAGCTGGACAAAGAGATAAAGACCGCCTTTGGCGCCGATCTCATGAGTGATGTCCTGGCCTTTGCCAAGGCGGGGAGTCTGTTGCTGACCGGCCTGACGAACCCCCAGGTCATCCGGACGTCTGATGTTCTCGATATCGCCGCTATTATCATGGTGCGAGGAAAGCGACCATCACCGGAAACGCTCCGCCTTGCGGAAGAGCTGCTGATCCCGGTTCTAACCACAAAATATATCCTCTTTGAAACCGCCGGGAAACTATACGCCAAAGGTATCGTTGGCTGCATGGAAAGGGTTGACGACGAACGTGCTTTCACATGAACCCGCCATCTATGAGAATTCCTTTCCCGTAGAGGGTGGAACTTACGAAAACGCCGGGCATGTGTCCAGCCAGATCAAGGCCCTGCTAAAAAGGATGAAAATTTCCAAGGAGGTCGTCAGGCGGGCAGCCTTAGTCACTTACGAATCAGAGATCAATATCTGTTCCTATGCCAGAAGCGGCAAGATCGTCCTCCGGGTAACGCCGGAGCACGTCATGATTGAGGCAATTGATGAGGGCCAGGGCATCGTGGATATCGAACTGGCCATGCAGGAAGGTTATTCGACGGCAACGGACAGGATAAGGGAAATGGGTTTCGGGGCCGGGATGGGGTTGTGTAACATCAAGAATTTTTCTGATTTCTTTCGCATCACCTCGGAGATTGGAAAAGGCACTCATCTCAAAATGGTTATTCGCATCGACAAAGATTTTGATGGCATTTAATTAAATTTACCGTGTATTTAGAAGACATTGTCAAAGCACTTAATTTAAGGGTTGTCTCTGGTGAGGAAAGGCTCTCTGCCGATGTTCTGGGGGGATATGTCGGCGACCTGTTGAGCGATGTCATGGCCAACAGCAAAGAAGGAGATCTATGGATAACCCGGCAGATTCATCAGAACATCGTTGCCGTGGCCAGTCTGAAGGACCATGCCGGAATCATCCTGATTCAGGGCTGTGAACCGGCTGCCGATACCTTGGATAAGGCACGTAAGGAAGGCATCCCGATTATGGTAACGGACATGCCCGGTTTTGAAGTTATCGGCAGGGTATATAACATGCTCGCAACTAAGAAGGGTCCCGACCCTTCCACATGAAATGGCCATGAAATCATGGTCTTTTTTTTATATTTTTAGGTTCAGCTCCTGATGAAGGCGTTTCGTTGTGACCTTCACATTCATACCTGCCTTTCGCCATGCGCTGAGCTGGATATGTACCCACGGGCTATTGTGCGGAAGGTCCGTGAGGAAGAACTTGATATTATCGGCATATGTGACCATAATTCCTCAGAGAATGTCGCCTCCGTTCAGAGGGCGGCATCCGGCCATCCCCTGACGGTGCTTCCGGGGATGGAGGTTTCCAGCAGGGAGGAAGTCCACACGCTGGCGCTCTTTGATAATATATCCCGTTTGCAACACTTCCAGAAAGTCATCTACGATAACCTGCCAGGTGAAAACGACGAAGATGTTTTCGGATGTCAGGCCATCGTTAATGAAAGGGACGAAGTTGAGGGGCTCAATCAGCGCCTCCTCATCGGTGCGACGGTTTTGTCTCTCCAAGAAATTATTGACCATATTCACCGGCTGGGGGGGCTCGCCATTGCCTCCCATATCGACAGAGAAAGCTTCAGCGTCATCGGGCAGTTGGGTTTCATCGACCCTACCTTCGCCTTTGATGCCCTGGAGGTCACGCCTCGCCTAGGCCTGGCCAGGGCCAGAGAAACCTTTCCCGAGCTTATCGGCTATCCCTTTATTACGTCCTCCGACGCCCATTTCCTTCGTGATATCGGCAAGACTTATACAGAGATGTGGATGGCGGAGGGAAGCTTTCAAGAGCTATGCATGGCCCTCCGTGGCAAGGCGGGAAGACATGTAATCAGCGGGACTTGACATGCTGGAGTTGGCCTTACATATTCTTGATATCGCCGAGAATTCCACCCGGGCCGGGGCCAGGCATGTGGATATACATCTAAAGGAAGACCCCGGCCACGATCTCCTCACCCTGGAGATCACCGATGACGGCGCCGGTATGGACCAGGAAACCCTGGCGAAGGCCCTCGACCCTTTTTACACGACCAAGAAGGTCCGCCGGGTGGGGCTAGGGCTGCCGATGCTGGCCCAGGCGGCAGAAAGCGCAGGAGGCGAACTGATCCTGAGTTCGGAACCGGGCAAAGGGACACGACTCAAAGTGACCTTTGGACTCCGGCACCTTGACCGCCAGCCCCTGGGAGATATTGCCGGATCCCTGGTAACCCTGATCGCCGGGAATCCGGACATTGATTTTACTTATTGTCATGAGTGCCAGGATAAAATCTATCTGCTCAGCACGGAAGAGATAAAAAAAGAGATCGAGGACGTCCCCATCAATCACGTGGAAATACTGAAATATATCAGATGCCATGTTGCGGAAGGGATGAAAGAAATCGGATCGGAAGCGTAAGCATCGCTTTACATATGAAGGAGGAAGCAATTCATGAAAGCGGAGAACGACGAATTAATAAAAGAATTTTCAGCGGCCAAGATAGCGAAGCTGGAAGAAATCATCGCCAAATTCAAGGGGAAACCAGGAGGTCTGATTCCCGTTCTTGAGGAAGCGCAGGTTACCCTCGAATACCTGCCCGTTCCCATCCAGAAAAAGATCGCCAAAGGTTTGAACCTTCCCTTCAGCCGTGTTTACGGCGTCGTCACCTTTTATTCTTTTTTCACCATGACCCCCCGGGGAAGGCATACCGTCCGCGTCTGTCTCGGCACCGCCTGTTACGTCCGGGGGGGCAAGGCCCTCGCGGAAACCATTGAAAAAAATTTCGGCGTCAAGGAGGGAGAAACGACTCTCGACCGCAAGTTTACCTATGAGTCGGTCCGTTGCTTGGGGGCCTGCGGCCTCGGACCGGTCATTGTTGTGGATAATGACGTTCACGGACGGGTCAAGCCGGGGAAAGTCAAAGATATCTTGAATGCTTATAACTGATAAAAAGTGAGGATACCTTATGGCAAAGATCACGATTGAAGATTTAAAGAAAATCAAGGAGCGGGTCCATGCGGAAACGGCCCTGCGGGATGGTCACCTGCGTGTCAAGGTCACCGTTCATATGGGAACCTGCGGTATCGCCTCGGGAGCCAAGGAAGTCATGGACGCCCTGTTGAGGGAGATTGAAGAAGCCGGGGTGACGGATGTAGCTGTTACCACCTCGGGCTGCATGGGTCTCTGCAGCAGGGAACCCCTGGTTACCGTCGAGATCCTCAACCAGGAGCCGATCAAGTACGAATACATGAATTCAAACAAAATGCGTCAGGTCTTCAAACGGCACATTCTGGAAGGAGAAATTCAGAATCCCTTCGTACTGGCCCGGGGCGCGGAAACACAAAAATAGAAGGAGGATATTAACCTAATGAAGGTATTCCGATCACACTTACTGATTTGTGGCGGCACCGGCTGCCATGCCTCCGGAAGTCTCAACGTCAAGAAGGCGTTAGTCGCGGAACTAATAAAAAGAAAGCTCTCCGAAGAAATCAAGATCGTAGAAACGGGGTGTAACGGATTCTGCGCCATGGGTCCGATCATGGTCGTCTATCCCGAGGGCGTCATCTATATGCTGATCAAGGCAGAAGACATCCCTGAACTTGTGGAAGAACACCTGATCAAGGGCCGGATTCTCGAACGACTCCTCTACAGGGAACCCACCACGGAAGAGATTATCCCGACGATGCAGGAGATCCCCTTTTTCGCCCTTCAGGAGTTGCGGGTCCTCAGGAACCGGGGGCTCATCGATCCGGAGAAAATTGAAGAATATATCGCCCGGGACGGGTACCAGGGAATGGCCAAGGCCCTGACCGAAATGACCGCCGCGGACATCGTCCAGGAAGTCCTCACCTCGGGTCTGCGCGGTCGGGGCGGTGCGGGCTTCCCCACCGGTCTGAAATGGAAATTTGCCGCCGCATCTCCCGGGGACGTCAAGTATGTTTTATGTAACGCCGACGAAGGTGATCCGGGAGCCTTCATGGACCGGAGCGTCCTCGAAGCTGACCCCCATTCCGTCCTCGAGGGCATGGTCATCGCCGCCAAGGCCATCGGCTCCCATAACGGATATATCTATTGCCGCGCCGAATATCCCCTGGCGATCAGCCGTATGAATATCGCCATTGCCCAGGCCAAGGACATGGGTCTTCTGGGCAGGGATATCCTGGGCACGGGCTTTGACTTTGACCTGGAGATCTACCAGGGGGCCGGGGCCTTTGTCTGCGGCGAGGAAACCGCTTTGATGACCTCCATTGAAGGAAAGAGAGGGATGCCCCGTCCCCGTCCGCCCTTCCCCGCCATCGCCGGCCTCTGGCAGCGACCGTCCGTCCTCAATAACGTGGAAACTCTCGCCAATATAGGCCAGCTCATCCTCCGGGGCGGCGCCTGGTACGCCAGCGTCGGTACGGAAAGAAGCAAGGGAACAAAGGTTTTTGCCCTTACCGGGGACGTCAACAACGTCGGTCTCGTGGAAGTTCCCATGGGGACCACCCTGGGAACCATCGTCTTTGATATCGGCGGCGGTATCCCCAAAGGCAAGAAATTCAAAGCCGCCCAGTTGGGGGGACCATCGGGAGGCATGATTCCCATGCAGCACCTCAATGCCCCTATCGACTATGAGAAGGTGGCGGAACTGGGCGCCATCATGGGGTCCGGCGGTATGATCGTCATGAACGAGGATTCCTGTGCTGTCGACATGGCCCGGTTCTTCATGGATTTCTGCCAGGACGAGTCCTGCGGCAAGTGTACGCCCTGTCGAGAAGGAACCAAGCGGATGCTCCAGATCCTGGTGAATATTACTCAGGGTAAGGGCAAGGAAGGGGATATCGAACTGTTGGAGGAGATGGCGCCCATCATCAAGGACGCCTCCCTCTGTGGCCTGGGCCAAACGGCGCCGAATCCGGTCCTCAGCACCATCCGTTATTTCCGGAAGGAATATGAGGATCACATCCGGAACCACCGTTGCAATGCGGCGGTCTGTACCGCCCTGTTCAAGTCCCCCTGCCAGCATACCTGTCCCATTGAAATGGACATTCCTTCCTATATCTCCCTGATCCGGGCCAACCGCATGGAAGACGCCTATAAGGTGCTGCTCCGCACCAATCCTTTCCCGTCGGTCTGCGGACGGGTCTGCGATCATAAATGCCAGACCAAATGCCGCCGGGGTAAGATGGATGAACCTATTGCCATCAAATTCCTCAAGCGCTTCATCACTGACAACGCCCCACGGCCGAAGACCGAGCCGGTTCCTGTAACCCGCAATGAAAAGATCGCCGTCGTCGGCGCCGGTCCTGCCGGCTTGACGGCAGCCCGTGACCTTGCCCTGCGGGGTTACAAGGTAACTGTTTTCGAAGAGCTCCCTGAGCCCGGGGGGATGCTCCGCTGGGCCATTCCCGCCTACCGCCTTCCCCGAAATATTCTGGCAAATGAAATAGCCGATGTGACGGCCCTGGGGGTGGAGATCAAATGCAACATCCGGGTGGGAAGAGAGCTGTCCTTTACCAAACTGAATAAAAACTATGATTATGTCTATATGGCCCCCGGGGCCCACAAAAGCCAGAAGATGGGCGTGGAAGGGGAAGACATCCCCGGTGTCCGTGGGGGAGTGGAGTTCCTCCGTGATTTCAACGCCCATGAAGACGCCTGGGTTAAAGGTGAAAAAACCCTGGGATCGAAAGTCGCCGTAATCGGCGGCGGAAATTCGGCCATTGACGCCGCCCGGGTGGCCCTGCGTCTCGGGGCGGACGTCACCATCCTCTATCGCCGGGAGCGGAAAGACATGCCCGCCGCGGATGAAGAGATCATCGCCGCGGAAGACGAAGGAATCAAGATCGAATACCTCGTCGCCCCCCTGAAGATCGAGGCCAAAGACGGCAAAGTCTCCGGCATCACCTGTGAACGGATGAAGTTGGGCGAGTTTGATCGCAGCGGTAGAAAGAAGCCGGTGGCCATCCCCGGTTCGGCCTTCACCCTGGCGATGGACGCCATTGTGGCTTCCATCGGCCAGGTCCCGGATCTGACCTTTGTTCCCAAGGACTGCGGTGTCTCCGTAAATAAATGGGACTGCTTCGATCTGGCGAAGGGCAGCAAGTCCCAGACTACCGACGCCAGATTCTATGCCGGTGGGGACGCCGTGACAGGACCAGATACGGTTATCGGGGCTATCGCCGCTGGTCACCAGGCGGCGCGGGATATGGACGCCGCTATCCGGCTTGCCGGAGGCGAACCGGCCTATGAAGAGCCGGCGGAAGAAAAGATCATTATTCCGCTGATCATCGACGAGGAGGGTGAGGAAGCGCCCCAGGGCAAGATGCCGGAATTACACGGGCCGGATCGGAGAGCAAGTTTTGTGGAAGTGGAACTTGGCTTCTCCATGGAAGACGCCGTCAAAGAGGCAGCCCGCTGCCTCCGATGTGATGCGGAAGTCTGATTGAATATATGAGCGATTCACGCGTATCCAAACTGGCCGGGCTCCTGGTTGACTATTCCGTAGCCGTGCAGCCCGGCGACAAAGTAGTGATCAACGGCGGCGCCGATGCGGGGGTGCTCGTGCGGGAAGTCTATGCCGCTGTCTTGAAGGCGGGAGGTCATCCCCTCCTGCTTGTTTCCCTGCCCGGCATGGACGAGATACTCTACCGGCATGCCACGGATGAGCAGTTGCGCTTCGTGGCGCCACCGGTCAAAGAGATCATGGAAACCTACGACGTAAGTATTTCCGTCGCCAGTACGGATAACACGAGGTCTCTGAGCGGCGTCGATCCCGGCAAGGTAATGCTCCGCAGCCAGGGCCGTCGTGAGATCCTTGACATTTTCATGGCCAGGGCGGCCCGGGGGGAACTGCGCTGGACGGTGACCCTGTTCCCGACCAACGCTTACGCCCAGGACGCCGATATGAGTCTATCCGATTATGAAGACTTCGTCTATGGCGCCTGTATGCCCGACCTCAACGACCCGGTGGGTTACTGGCGAAATTTTTCCGCCCGCCAACAAAAGATCATCGACTGGCTGCAAGGAAAGAAGCAGGTTCATATCAAAGGGCAGGATACGGATCTACGCCTGAGTATCGCGGGTCGGGTCTTCCGCAATTGCGACGGTCATCACAACGTGCCGGACGGCGAAATCTTTACGGGACCCGTCGAAGACAGCCTGGAGGGGCATGTCTGCTTTTCTTATCCCGCTATTTATCAGGGGCGGGAAGTGACGGGGATAAGGCTTGATTTCGCAAAGGGGAAGGTCGTGCAGGCCCGGGCGGAAAAAAACGAGGAATTCCTCCTCAAGATGGTCGCTACGGATAAAGGATCCTGTTACGCCGGCGAGTTCGCCATCGGAACCAATGAAGGGATCAGGAATTTCACCCGCCAGATCCTTTTTGACGAAAAGATCGCCGGGAGCTTTCATCTGGCCCTGGGATCGGGGTATCCGGAAACGGGAAGCGTTAACAAGTCGGCCATACACTGGGACATGATCTGTGACCTCCGGGCAGGGGGCGAGATCAGGGTGGACGGTGAGTTGTTCTATAAGGACGGTAAATTTGTGATCAACCTCCCATAGCGGGTGAGGTCTCATATAATGTTCGTGACTCAAGTGATATTAAGGAGTGTGACATGGAAAAAAAGATCCCCATAACAATTGACGGCAGGGAAGTGGAGGCAGCGGCGGGTCAGATGATCCTGGAAGTCGCCAGGGAAAACGGGATTTTTATCCCGACCCTTTGTCATTACCCAGGCACAACCAAAGTCGGCGCCTGTCGTGTCTGCGTGGTGGACGTCGAGGGCGCTCGTTCCCTCGTCGCCTCCTGTTGCATGCCCGTCAGCCCCGGCATGATTATCAGGACGGATACCAAGAAAGTTCGCGATGCCCAGCGTCTTATCGTGGAGCTGCTCTGGGCCTCCGGCGATCATAATTGTCTGACTTGCGAACAAAACGGCAATTGCGATCTGCAAAATCTTGTTTACTGGCTCGAATTGGAAACACCCCGCTTCAGTATTCAGTTTCCTAAATACAAACAGGAAACGACCAATACCATGATTTCCAGGGACCTGAACAAGTGCATCCTCTGCGGGCGCTGTATCCGGGCCTGCAACGAGATCCAGGTAAATGAGGTCCTCGATTTTTCCAAGCGCGGTTCCCGGGCCAAGGTCGGCCCCGCTTTTGACGCCGATTACATTGATTCGGAATGTTTCTTCTGCGGGGAATGCGCCGATGTCTGTCCCGTAGGGGCCATCACCTTCAGGCAGTCCCGCTTCAAAGGCCGGCCCTGGGAGATACAGAAGGTCAAGACAACATGCACTTATTGCGGCGTCGGTTGCCAGATGGATCTCAATATTAACAACGGAAAAATCGTCAAGGTTACGGGGAACCGGGATTATTCCCAGCCCAACGGCGGCAGCCTCTGCATCAAGGGGCGCTTCGGTCTCGACTTTGTCAACCATCCGGATCGATTGAAGAAACCCCTGATTCGCAAAGAAAAGGGAGGGGAGCTGACGGAGGCGTCCTGGGACGAAGCCCTGGAGCTCATTGCCAAAAAGTTCTCTGAGATCAAGAAGAAGGACGGCGCCGACAGCATCGCCGGTCTCTCGTCGGCCCGATGCACCAACGAAGAGAATTATCTCTTCCAGAAATTCATGCGGGCGGTGGTCGGAACCAACAATGTCGATCACTGTGCCCGGCTCTGACACTCCGTAACGGTGGCCGGTCTGGCCGCCGCCTTCGGCAGTGGAGCAATGACGAATTCCATCGATGAGATCGAATTTACCGACCTGATCCTGGCGACGGGAACCAACACCACGGAAAATCATCCCGTTATCGGCATGAAAGTGAAACGGGCGGTCCGCCAGCACGGGGCCAAACTGATCGTTATCGACCCCCGGGAGATCGACCTGGTGAAATACGCCGATCTGTGGCTCCGACAGGCGCCGGGTACGGACGTAGCGGTCCTCAATGGACTCATGAATGTGATGATCGCGGAAAACCTTTATGACAAGGACTATGTAGAGAGCCGCACGGAAAACTTTGAGGCCCTTAAAAAGACGGTGGGAAAATACACCCCTGATTACGTGGAGAAGATCTCCGGCATTCCGGCTAAGGATCTCCGGAGCGCCGCCCGGATGTACGGCCAGGCAAACAGGGCCTCCATCCTCTATGCCATGGGGATGACCCAACACATCACCGGCACGGACAACGTCAAGTCCGTCGCCAACCTGTCCATGCTCGGCGGCAACGTCGGCATCGAAGGGGGCGGCGTAAATCCCCTGCGGGGGCAGAACAACGTCCAAGGGGCCTGCGACATGGGGGCGCTGCCCAATGTTTACCCCGCCTACCAGCAAGTCGCCAGCGACGAGGCCAGGGTCAAATTCGAGAAGGCCTGGGGGGCAAAGCTCTCGGCAAGACCAGGTTTGACCATCATGGAAATCATGGAAGGAGCCCACAAGGGCTCGATCAAAGGTCTGTACATCATGGGTGAAAACCCCATGCTCTCCGATCCCGACCTCTCTCATGTGGAAGCGTCGTTGAAACACCTCGATTTCCTCGTTGTCCAGGATATCTTCCTGACCGAGACGGCGCGGCTTGCCGATGTGGTTCTTCCCTCCGCCTGTTTCGTCGAAAAAGACGGCACCTTCTCCAATACGGAAAGACGGGTCCAGCGGATCAGAAAGGCCCTCGCCCCGCCCGG
>JAPLJZ010000133.1 GCA_026388335.1 Deltaproteobacteria bacterium | reverse complement strand
GCAGGGGGATTTCATCTTCTTTCAAACCCCGGGGATAACCGGATCCGTTGAGCTTCTCATGGTGACTTCCTGCAAAGTCGGGCACATTTTTCAGTTTTTTCGGAAATGGGAGTTGCAAGAGGAGCTTGCGTGTAACTTGGGCATGATTATTGACGATATCTCTCTCGTGGTCATTTAGGGTCCCTCGATACACGCAGAGATTCTGAAGCTCATCTTCGGTAAGGAAAGATTCCGTTTGCCCATCGCGAACCAATTTACTTGCCCCGATTGCCTGCAATCGTGCGATTTCGTCTCGTCCCAATAATATTGTCCCGGTGTTAACATCGGCGATAAATTTCAAATCATCCCGAAATTGACGGGCGAAATCCACCTCGCTATTTTGCGAAGTATTGACATCCTGATCGGCTTCTGAAGATTTTCTCAAGGAGGTACGCTCATGATCCCTCATGATAATTTCTCCCCTGGTTCTTACCAGCTCCATACGATCGAAGATGGTCTCCAACTTGGTCGCCTTATCGACAATGTATTCGGGCGTGGTAATCTTTCCCAGGTCATGAAGCCAGGCGGCAAAACGGAGTTCCTTCATCTGATCCTCATTGAATTGCACCTGGGAAAAAGGACCTTCATCGGTCTTATTGATTTTATCCGCAATGGCCATCGTGATATCGGCCACCCGTCGTATGTGACCACCGGTATAAGGTGATTTCTCGTCAACAGCCAAGGCGATGGTCTTCACAAAAGCTTCCAGGAGGTTTTCCAGATCTTGGATCAGCCGGTTTTGAGAAAGGGCCACCGCCGCCTGGGAAGCAAAAGATTCAGTAATCATCTGGCTCTCCCGGGAAAAAGCTATTATCTCATTCGTTCCTTCATCCATGGCATTCAGGAGCTGCAGGACGCCGATAATTTCATGCTCGTGATTTCTCATCGGCACGACGAGCATGGATTTTGAACGGTAACCAGTCCGGGCGTCGAATTGCCTAGTGCCTTCGAAATTGAATCCCGCCGCATTGTAAACATCAGTGATACTGACGACTTCACCTGTTAGCGCAGCATAGGCAGAGACATTGGCAAGATTTCGGTTATTTTGCGCATCTGCCAGTCTGACGGGCGGCCAGTTGATTTTTTCTCCCGTACCCCCCATCCGGACACCCAGGGATTTGTTTTGTATAATAGCAAAATCAAGGTACTGGCCATCATCAGACATGATATACAGGGCTCCCCCATCGGCAGAGGTGAGATTACAAGCCTCATAGATGATGAGTTCAAGAAGCCTGGTTAAATCCCTTTCCGCAGACAGGGCCACGCCAATTTTAGTCAGATGCTCAATTAAATGAAGGGCGTACTGAGTTGATTCTCTCTCCATAGGACCGGATTATATCATCTGACCATGACATAGGAAAGTCTTTTTTCGAGCTGGGACTTGATATCATTGATCTCCTCGTCCCCAAAAGTCCTCTCTTGCCGGAAATGATTGTCAAGGAGTTTGGAAGGAACAAACTTCTGTAAGACGTATTTCTGAGCGGAGGGAATCAGACTTGCTATTTCCAGGATGTCCTTCCCCGTCAGTAAAGAGGCAACCAGGGTAGTCCGAAATTCATGGGGAACGCCGGAGCCGGTTATCAAGGCAATGCTTTCCTTAATGTCTGCTGTTTTCACCTTGGCATGAATTAGGATTTCATACCTGTTCAGAGGCCCCTTGATGTCCATGGCAAAATAATCCACCAGTCCTTTTTCCAGCAGGATTCCAATCATAGCCGGAAGCGACCCATTCGTATCGATCTTGACAAGAAAGCCCAGATCTTTGATCTGTTGAAGAAAAGAAGACAGTCCTTCCTGTAGGGT
>JAPLJZ010000006.1 GCA_026388335.1 Deltaproteobacteria bacterium | reverse complement strand
TTATAATTAAATCTGGCAATAATAGCCATGATAATGTTGTGGATAATAATCTCTTTTTGGCACAGAAATTGCTTTTATATCAAGAAAAGCATCTTATGCTGGTGACTATCAACACTCCCAAGGCGATAGAGATAAGGAGGTAAGTATGAAAGACAAGGGAATTCGGACGCTGGATCATCACGTGAAAGAGGTGAAGGAGGGGAAGAGACGTTTTGAAAATGCCTTTCAGAGTGTCTCCCGCATGATCCTGGATAATAAGGACCTGATTGAGAAAGTCATTGTGAACGGGAAAAGCACATATGATTTTAAAGTGTTTCGCGTGGGAAAGAAGCATGTGATCGGCATGTTTGATGAGATCAACAGCTTTGTTTCATGTATTAAAGATGCCGCGGAAGGAGGGTCTTCCCGGGAAATGGCCTTTGTTCTCGTCGGTGAACCGGGAAATGGAAAGACCTTTTTTGTGGATACCCTCTGTAGTCTTTATCGTCAATTTATTGACCAGGATGGGAATAAAAGGTACACATTTAACTTCAGCAACCTCGACAGGGTAGGCAGTTATGGGAAAATAAGAACCATCCAGTCCCAGACCTTTGAAGATCCAATGCTCCTGGCCATGAATCTTTTCCACTCCCTGTCCGACAACAGGAGATTCCTGGCGGAACGTTGGGGATTCTCCGCAGACGAAATCGATAAATATTATGAAAATTACCGCCCTCTGGGCGCCTGCACCGACTATATCCTCAACGATATCAGAAATGTATGTGAAGGGGATGTCGAAAAAATTCTTGAGTGTGTCGAGATTGCACCTGTTCCACTGAGCGAAAGCCTTGGGACCATCACGGGCAAATACTCTGCAAAAGACAAGATTACCTCGTCGGCTGTCGATCTGCTCGGGGAAGAGTCGATCCAGCGTCTCCTGCACCTGACCGATCCGAATAACCCTTATCGGTTTGACTTGCGGAGAGGAGCCTTGGCAAGGGTCGCCGGTGGCGGCATTCATTTCAGTGACGAAATATTCAAGAATAAGAAGGACCTGGTTCAAGTTTATCTCGGTGTCATCCAGAACCGCAACATTGAAATAGACGGCTTCCGGTGGCCAATTGATACCTTGATCATTGCCACCAGCAACAGTTCCGAGTTCAACAGGTTCCTTGCTGAACGGGAGGAAGCCCCCATCGTGGATCGATGTCGAATCTGTTATGTTGCCCACAATACGGACTACCGGATACAGGAAAGCCTCACAGCCTATGCCATAGGAAGTGAAACGAAGACCACGATCATGAAAGAGAGCCTTCACCAGGATCCCAACCTGAATTACGCGGCGTCGGTGGCCGTGGTCATTACGAGACTACCCAAGTCCGATAAGCTCACCCCGGTGGAGATTATGAAGCTGGGGGCCGGGGAGGTGGCAGGAGAAAAGAGCATCAAAACCCTTGCGGAAGTGATCGACAGTCTCAATTACGAGCCGGACATTACAAAGAGATTCGGTCAAAAGGGTATCGGTCAGCGGGGGCTGGGAAGGGCACTTCAGATTCTTATGGAGACCTCTGAGACCAATGAAGGTCAGTGCATGTTTGCCGAGGACATCTTCAAAGCCCTGGAAAAGGTAGTTCTTGATTATGTTACGGAGGCAAATGACCGGACCAAGTATTTCGATGATATCAAAGTGGCAAAGGGGTTGTACCGCGAGCGGATTATGACGGAGATGTTCAACGCCTACATGGACGAACCTTACGCTATCAAGAAAGATGTCATGAGTTATGTGAACATGATCATCGGCATTGACGCGGAGAATCTCGGTCCCGACAAGATGTGGAAATACAAAGAACCGCAGACGGGGCAGTTGAAGGCCCTCAAGATCGACGAACGTTATATCCAGAGCGTGGAAGAGAGACTGGGGCTCAAGACAAAGGAGCAGCGCGAGTCTTTCCGGACCTCCATCCGCAAGATCTACGGCCAGAAGATGTCCGTTGAACCGGGCTATGATTTTATGGATAACATCGAGTTGATCAAAGCCGTTACGGATGTCCGTCTCAAATCCGATATTGCCGGTGCGGGGAGTCTGATCGGCGCACTGGCAAACAGGACCAACGAAGATAACCAGAAGCTCTACGACCGGATGAGCAAGACGATGCTGGGCAAGCTTGGCTACTGTAAGACCTGTGCACAGCGAACCATTGAATATTTCTGTACGAGGACCGATGAAAACTAAAGATGATCCGAGAGAAAACCTCGCGGAAGAAGAAAACGGGCAGGATGCTCATGCCATGGTTTCGCAGCCGCAAGGAGATCGGTCGATGACGGTGATGAAAAGAGCGTTCGCGAGATCTATATATGCCGTGGACGACTTCTCCACCCTACAGTCCCTTGCCCCCGCTGTTGTCAGTTATGCTCGGGGCATCGGCTCTATCGATGAACTCCTCGAACGGGATCTCCAGCGGGAAAAGGACGGTTTCAAAAGGAAAGTCAAAATCGGGAAACTAATCCGACCCGGACAGGGGGGAAAGGAAAAGGTCGTCGTCGTACCCAGCACGGTGGAAGAGAAATTCATCCATGACCGCAGGCCCCTATCCCCGGAGGAAACGGAAAGCTCCGGAGGTTCCGGCGACGGTGAAGAAGGGACGGTCATAGGTGAAGAACCTGTCCAGGGTAAAGGTACGCCGGGACAGCAGGGGGCAGGGCAGGGAGAAGGATCTGACCACGAAATTGAGTCAACCGCCTATGACCTGGGAAGGATCCTTACCGAGCGCTTTGAACTGCCGAACCTTAAGGAAAAGGGGAAGAAGCGCTCTCTCAAGAGATTTACCTATGATCTCACGGACCGAAATCGTGGCTTCGGCCAGGTTCTTGACAAAAAGGCGACGCTTAAAAAAATCATCGAGACAAATATAGGCCTCGAGAGGATACCCGATACATACGATATCGATCTTTCGGACCTCCTTGTTTCACCTGAAGACCACATCTACCGGCTTCTGTCCAGGGAATACGATCTCGAATCCCAGGCCCTCGTATTTTTTATCCGTGATTACTCGGGTTCCATGTCCGGCAAACCTACACAGCTCGTTGTCACCCAGCACCTGTTCATCTACGGCTGGCTCATCTACCAGTACGAGCGGCAGGTGGAGACACGGTTTATCCTCCATGATACCACGGCCAAGGAAGTTCCCGATTTTCACACCTATCATGGAATGAGCACCGGCGGGGGAACAGAGGTTCTTTCGGCATACAAACTGGTCAATTCTATCATCGAAAAGGAAAACCTCGCCAGAGACTATAACATCTACGTTTTTCACGGCACCGATGGAGACGACTGGGACAAGGAGGGAAACAGGACCGTCCGGGAACTAAAAAAGATGCTCACCTATACTAACAGGATCGGCATTACTGTCGCCAGGACGGGATATAACCCGGACAGTGCGTCTTATCTGGAGCGCTTTGTGGAGAAATCCCGGATCCTTGAGGAATTCCGCCATCAGATCGTCCTTGATGCCATTGAGGAAGACCCGGACGAAGCGCGTCTCATTGAAGGCATTAAGAGACTCATACAGTAAGCAGATAAAAGTAAACAAAGTGAATAGTAGGCGGCAAATAGTG
>JAPLJZ010000118.1 GCA_026388335.1 Deltaproteobacteria bacterium | reverse complement strand
TCGAAAAGTTCCGGATTCCCTTCCATGCTGTGGCGACGAATATCCAGACGGGCGAGGAGACGGTCTTCGGTCAGGGTAACGCCGGGATGGCCGTGCGGGCAAGCTGTTCCGTCCCGGGGGTATTTCAACCGCCTAGGTTCGGAAACGCTGTCTATGTTGACGGCGGTGTCGTGGCTCCTGTCGCCGTGGAGGCGGCTAAGAGAATTGGTGCGGATGTGGTCATCGCCGTGGATATCTCCGGCGGCATGAGCCCGACGGCGCCGCAGGGCACCATCGATACGATCCTTAAAGCTATTGACATCATGTATAATCGTATTGCGGCAAGTCATTTAAGCAAGGCTGATATTGTGATTCGGCCCAATGTCGGGTACATCAGCGGGGCGGATTTGTCCAGGCGGCATGAGGCCATCCTGGAAGGGGAGAAGGCGGCCCTTGCTGCTATGCCCGCCATCCAGCAGTTATTAGCGAAACTCAGGCAGGAAGGCCGGCTGCCCTGACAGGATGTGTCGGGGCAGCCGGCCTTAAATTTCCCATTTGTACCCAGTCCCTGCTCTTGGGGGGCAACTTCAACAAAGCTTGAAGGAATTTTGCCAGGCATACTTTGTTTCGGATAGTAATCAGCGATATTTTATCATGAAATAGCGATGTGGGCTGGACAAGGCTGTCATCTACGAGTCAATATATTCATGAAACATGGAAAACTGAAGATTACCAATTGAAAGAAAGTAACAATTGAACTCATATCATAATTATCGAAGAACTAAAACTATTAAGAATCTCGGGTAGTGGGTCAGTTTGAAATAAAATAATTTAATGGCTACGGACAATAATAAAAAGAAGCAGGAGTAAGAATAGGTTCTTTGATGAAATAGAACACACTTGTTCTGTAATGAAAAAGAAGGGAGGCGCTACGCTGGAGGGCTGATTGACTAGATCAGTCGCAGCATAACACCTTTTCCTAAGGTGCATTTGAGAATCTCCGTTTCGGTTGCTTAGGCGCGATAAGTAGCGTGGTCATCGCCCTATCTTAACGGCCCTTACTTCCTAGCGTTGAAACTCAAATGAACGCCTCCGCATCGTTAGGTAAGAAATGAGCTTACCCATGATGCACTCCTTTCCGCCTGTTACGGCTTTGGGAATTTGGAGGTACGCCTCCCTTCTTTTTATATTTGAGGATTTTATATAAAAAGCAAGAACTTTTTAGGCAATTAGATTAATTATTTCCTCTAATGTCCACACATGATCCGTTATCCCTGCTTCCATCGCCGGTGTCACTCTTAAAGTTTGATGGATGCGCCCAAAGTTATAATACATAAGAAAGAGGGCTACGGCGGCTTCATGATTTTCCACCTTCTTCGAGAAGCCATTGGTTAAGCGGGTAAACCTTCTCATGCTCATTCTTATTGTCAGGTTGCTACGTTCTGCAAAACTCGTTGAAATACTCTTTTCGTCTGGATGTCCGCTTATCCGCACTGTCTTTGTGCCTGTACATTCGACAGGACTATATTTCCGTGCTGCCTTATCAGAGGTGTCATTTTCATTCCCGTAGATTTTAACGAGCATCGCATAATCAATATCACCGCCAAAAGCATCTTCAACGGCCTGTAAATATGCCTTGTGACCGTCTGTAGTAAGCTGTACACGATTCTTTAACCGGGAAGCCAAGTCTTCTATAAAGATTTTCGCGGCGGCGGCAGAACGATTAGCAACAAGCCAACAGGGAATAAGTTTTGTGTCTGCACATATCGCAGTCCAGGTCCAAATGTCACCAAAGCCAAATAACCCCTTTAAATCTTGAGGCACGTTCTTTTCTTTGGCATAGCAGAAAGACCAGATTTCATCACACTGAATCCGCTTACATTCGAGGTTACGGAAAACTTTGTCTTGATATTCCTTACAGGACGTACCTAATTCAACGACAAGTTTTGTCACGGTGTTTTTAGCTGCCCCGGTAATCCTTACCGTTGCCCTGATGCTCATGCCTTCAACTAAACACCCGACAATCTGTGATCTTTTCTCAGTAGTTAGCTTGTTCATTTCCATACCTCAAGCATAAAGTTTAATTTGATTATATACGCTTTAAAATAAATAGCAAGCATTATTTTCATTTATTTGCTTGCAATATAATTTATTTTCATATACGATGCAAGCAAATAATTCATAGAGGTGCTTGCAATGGAAGAAGAGGTAAAAGGAAGAGCCATAGGCGGAAAGGCAAGGGCTGATAAATTAACGCCTGAGAGAAGAAAGGAGATAGCTCAAAAAGCGGCTAAAGAGAGGTGGGAGCATGATCGGGAGAGATTGCCCAAGGTAACACATAGGGGAATTATAAAAATAACTGACTTGGATATGGAAATCCCATGTTTTGTGTTGGATGATGGCCGCCGTGTTATCTCTGGAAGGGGGATGACGGCTGCTATAGGCATGAAAGGCCGTGGCCAAGGGATTGCCAGAATAGCGAGTCATAGGATGCTTGAAATCAATGATAATAATAAGTTACCTGTGGCCATCCAAACGCCAATAAAATTTGAAGGTGGTTCGCCTAAAGTAGATACGCCGAGCGATGGATTTGAGGCGACGGTGCTCCAAGAATTGTGTGAAGCGATATTAAAGGCCAGAGACAAGGGAATTTTAAAAACAGACCAAGAGATTAGGTATGGCCAATATGCAGACATTTTAACCAGATCATTTGCCCGTGTTGGAATAATCGCCCTGGTTGATGAAGCTACTGGATACCAAGAAATTCGCCCAAGAGATGCTTTAAATGCGTATTTAGAAATGCTTGTTAGGAAGGAACTTGCAGCGTGGGCAAAAACCTTTCCAGATGAATTTTATGAAAACATTTACAAGCTAAAAGGATGGCCGTGGCCCGGTATGTCAAAAAATAGATTTAGCGTTGTGGGACGTTATACGATTGATTTGGTCTATGAACGCATAGCGCCGGGGCTTTTAGAGGAACTGGAAGCCAAAAGCCCAAAGGACAAAAAGGGGAACAGAAGAAACAAACTTTTCCAGTGGCTTACTGAGGATATTGGCCACCCCATGCTTGCACAGCACTTGCACTCTCTGATTATGTTCCAAAGATTAGCCATTTCTAATGGTTTCGGGTGGTATCGTTTTGTTAAGATGGTTGATAAAGTTTTACCAAGGAGAGGAGACACGATTGAAATGCCGTTGAACGAACCGGGATTAGATTTGTAGGGCTACTTCTTCCACCTTGCCTGAGCAGCCTTCTTAGCTATTTCTGATCGCTGTTCAGGTGTGAGCTTATCTTTTCTTGCTGGTCCGCCCTTTTTACCGCCCTTGCTACCAGCGGCGACGGCTTTGGGGTTCTTCGTGCTATCTTCTACCTGTTCGCTCTCATCCGTAGCCGCCTGGACCACAGCATAAGCGAGTTGGCAGAAATCAGGATGTTTTACCTTTACTCTTTTCATGCTTGCAGTCTATCATAGGTGACTGAGCATGACAAGAAGGGAATATTTCAAACTGACCCACTACCGAATCTCGTTGACTTAGTTTATCGCGGACAAAGTCAATATTTGAACGTAGTTGGAAATAATTCTCTGCAAAACTGTGGGGTACTTTGATTGAGATGACATTCCGTTCCAGTTTGTCCAGGCGCTCAATGTATTCGTCCCGCCGGGAAGCCTCGTAATGGTTTACAATATCGTTCTCAAGGAACTTCAGTTTGCCATAATGTTGCCGCAGACGGTTGAGTATCCGCTGGCGCCTGAAATTCGGCATTGAACGGATGATTGGATAGGCAAGGGCAATCAGCGGCATCAGCATAATGAACATCCGGTTAATGAATTCAGCCAGCCAGAAGGGCATATAATGCACCATCCAGGGGGAGCCATTTTTGTAGTATCGGAGCGCAACCTCGCTTTCCGGCACTGTTGGGTCTTTGTAAGAGGGGAATTCTCTGGCGTTGGAGAAAAACCCCTCCCGCCCATTCACTTCTTCCATCGCCTGCATGAACAGCATCTGGATCGCCGGGTGCAGATCTTTATCAATCAACAGGCTGACGGTCGTGGCTAACAATTGTACATCATGGGGCGGTAAATTCTTGGCAAGGTCTATTGAACCCATGGGCAGTTGAACAGCTTCAATAAATGGGAGTTGCTTTGTATAGGCAGATACACGCTCAAAGCTCGCCAGATTCAACATGGGATTTCTCAACAGGTATTGTATTATTGGGGCTTCAAGGGTGTCCACAATGATCATGCCGTCAATCTCGCCTCGCTGGAGTGCGTTTACCGCATCTGGCCAGGGAATCTGTAAGACATTCGATCCAACCGGAATGCTATTGAGCCGCAGAATGTTCTGGGCAAGTGTATTTGTACCGCTCCCCGGTGGTCCAATGGCAATTTTATGCAGCCTCAATGCCTCCATTGCCTGGAATTTCTTCCCAAGGCCCCCACGATGAAAGAACCATAATGGTTCATACCCGATACTCCCCAGAGAAAGTAACCCTTCCACCTGTTCCGGCTTCAGCAGTCCTCCCTGAACAAAAGCTGCCTGAACGGGGTCTTTTCGATCCAGGAGATGGGCTATATTTTCATTGGAACCTATGGTTGGTCGTATTTCTAGGGTTATGCCATGTCGTTGAAAGAACTTCGCGTACTGACTTGCATAGAGTTGCGCGGAACTACCTTTTGGTCCAGTAGCAATCATCACATGACTCGGAGGAGCTGGTTTGGCAAACCATATTACTACACCAGTAGCAAATGCCAGAAGGAGAATTAAAGGCCAAATTTCCTTTAGTATTTGTACCCAGTGAGACCATCTGTCCCTCAAAATCTCATGGGAAGCTACTATATGCTCTTTAACATCTTCTTTAATCGAACCCATTATGCATCCTGATATTTTTTACGCTTCCCATATATGAGATAACGGCTATCCGTTGAAAGGATAACATAATCTACAGTACCAAAGTTACCAAATTCGCATTGCCTCTTTTATGATCTTGCTCCATGCTGTTGAGTCAGTTAGAGTTCCGACATTATTTTGCATAAAGACAGGTAAAAGTAAACGATCTTAAATCAGATGCGCCATTTATTTCCAAGTGAAACCTTGTATGTATGGCAGAAAATTGACATGGTAGGAGGAAGAACATGTTCGCTATAGGCTAATAAAAAACAGGCTGTTAAGACTTTTCACCTTTCAAAGCGAAGTCAATGAATTCGAGGGATGATTGGCGTATTGATTTGCAGGATAAAAAAAGGCGCCTCCCATGAAGGAGGCGCCTTTGAATTGTTATTTCCTGATTAATTCAGGAAAGTTTTAGCCTAACTTCTCGGCGGAAATTCTCATGCCGTAGAAGGAACGATAGACGAAAATCAAAGCGATTGCAAAGAACACGGCGGCCAAACCAATCTTCAGACCATGATTTGTCATCGTCACGGCGATTTCCGTAGCGAGAAGACCGAACAGGGTCGTGAATTTGATGATCGGGTTCATGGAAACCGACGAGGTATCCTTGTAGGGGTCGCCGACGGTGTCGCCGACAACAGAGGCCTCGTGGAGCGGGGTGTTCTTCTGCTTCAGATCGACTTCGACAATCTTCTTGGCGTTATCCCAGCAACCGCCGGCATTGGCCATGAAGATAGCCTGGAAGAGACCGAAGAAGGCGATCCCTACGAGGTAGCCGATGAAGAAGTAGGGATCGACGAAGGCCAGGGCCAGGGCCATGAAGAAGACGACGATGAAAATGTTGATCATCCCCTTCTGGGCATAAACGGTGCAGATCTTGACGACTTCCTTACTGTCTTCTATCGATGCTTCCGTCTTGCTGAGATCGATATTTTCCTTGATGTAAACGACGGCCCGGTAGGAGCCCGTCACAACAGCCTGGATCGAGGCGCCGGTGAACCAGTAGATCACGCAGCCGCCCATGAGGAGGCCGAGGATAACTTCCGGCTGTACGAGACTAAGTTTTGCTACAACATTACCGAACATCTTCTCCAGGAGGATAATGATCCCGAAGACCATGGTCGTGGCGCCGACGACGGCGGTGCCGATGAGGACCGGTTTGGCCGTGGCTTTAAAGGTGTTGCCGGCGCCGTCTGCTGATTCAAGACAGTGCTTGGCTGCCGCGAAATCCGGATCGATGCCGTAATGTTTTTTCACTACTTCCTTGGCATCCGGCCGGGATTCGATCATGGACAGTTCATAAATGGACTGGGCATTATCCGATACAGGACCGAAGCTGTCAACGGCGATGGTCACCGGGCCCATGCCGAGGAAACCGAAGGCGACGAGACCGAAGGCGAAGACCGGGGCGGCGAACTTGAAGGCCGCCGGCATGATTTCCATGACTGAAGGTGCCATCGACACGAGATAGGCGACAAACATGAGGAGCAGAATGGTCAGTCCTTCCCAGAAGGCGGAGAAGTTACCGGCGACCAATCCGGAGAGAATGTTAAGGGAGGCGCCGCCCTGGCGGGAGGCGTTGACGACCTCTTCGCAGTGACGGGATCCCGTGCTTGTGAATACCTTCGTAAATTCGGGAATCAATGCGCCGGCGATGGTCCCGCAACTAATGATGGCCGAGAGGGCCAGCCAGAGGGCCATGCCACCAACTGTTTGCGGCAGATCGGCGAGAAGAACATAGCTCGCGCAGAAGGTTACGATGATGGACACGATGGAGGTAATCCAGACCAGATTGGTCAGGGGGTGCTCGAAATTGAACTCCTTCTTGCCGGCGAACAGGGACTTGCTGACGGAGTCGTTCACAAAGTAGGAGGCCAGGGAAGTCAGGATCATGAGGATACGCATGGCGAAGATCCAGACGATCAGCTTGCCGCCCATGGCGGGATTGTCGGCCAGGGCCAGAGCCAGAAATGCGATCAGGGCTACACCCGTGACGCCGTAAGTCTCGAAACCGTCTGCCGTGGGGCCGACGCTGTCACCGGCGTTGTCGCCCGTACAGTCGGCGATGACGCCGGGATTTTTAGGATCGTCTTCGGGAAGGTGGAAGATGATCTTCATGAGGTCGGAGCCGATGTCGGCGATCTTGGTGAAGATACCACCGCAGATACGCAGGGCGCTGGCGCCGAGGGACTCGCCGATGGCGAAGCCGATAAAGCTCGCGCCGGACAATTCTTTGGGGATGTAAGCCAGGATGAGAATCATGAAGAAGAGTTCGATGCTGACCAGCAAGAGACCCACGCTCATACCGGAGCGAAGACAGATGTTGACGATTTTCAGCGGTTCACCGCTGAGGGACGCGAAGGCGGCCCGGGAGTTGGCGACGGTGTTGATCCGGATGCCGAACCAGGCGACGCCGTAGGAACCAAGAATACCCATGATCGAGCAGAAGAGAACAACCATAACGTCGGACATGGCCATATGCGACAGAACGCCGAAGTAATAAACGATACAGATGGCAATCAGAATCCACAAACCGGCGAGAAATTTACCCTGTTGCAGAACATAGGTCTTACAGGTTTCCCAGATGGTGGCGGAGACATCGAGCATCGCCTGATGGGCCGGCAGAGCCTTCGTCTGGGTGTACTGCATCCAGCCGAAACCGATGCCGATGGCGCAGACAATGAGACCCAGATTCAGGATCAACATCCCGCCCAGTTGCCCGCCCATAAACATGACTTGGGACAGGTCAGGCAGCTTGATATCCGCCTCACCGGCAAAAGCCATGGGGACCATCAGAAACAACATGATGGCCATGACTGTCAGAAAAGAAAATACACTTTGTTTACCCTTACACATCATTAAACCTCCTCAGATAAATTATTTATAGTACTACCGT
>JAPLJZ010000094.1 GCA_026388335.1 Deltaproteobacteria bacterium | reverse complement strand
TGTTAAGTCTTGTTTAAGTTTTCACATTTTAATCTCCTGGTCAAGATAAATCCCGGCCGGAGCTATTAAAGAGCTCAAGGCCGGGCTCATCTTTTTATGATCCATCGATTCGTTGCATGATCACCTCCATCGCATTGAAGTTATTCCTGTGTGATCCGTGTAGCGCTGGGATGTGGCGTCCAACTGGTAGGCATTGTACCCCCCTTGCCAACCGGATCGAGTCATACATCATTAACTATACACATCCCTCATTCGCGTCGATATCGTCGAAGATGCTGCGCGTGCTTTGCGGCTTCTCAGTTGCCTCGACTTTCCCCAGTTTGCGAGAGCTTCCCTCGGGCTCCTCCGGAGTGTTTTCACCGATCCAGTCGTTCGTAAGGCGCACCTCGCGGTCAATAAGTTCGACTGCACTTGGGTCATCTCCGAACCGATTCTTCAGAGAATCAAAACTCTCGAGAAGCTGCTGCATGTATTCCTCGGGCGACTGGAATGGAGGGCGCTCGGATTGCCATCTGCGCCGAACGTCGCCAAGCCGCGGCAAAAGCTCTGCACGAACCCTCTCCACCAACTCCTCGAATTCATCATTAGTAAAAAGGCTTCGGACTCCATCATCATCCAAGGCATCCGCGTCCTCCCCCTTAACAGCATAGCTGCTCACTGTCTCGACAAACTTTTTCCTATTCTCTTCTGGCAGGAGCCCAAATTCATAGAGACGCTTTGCTAGCCGTACCTCTGGAACCGTGTCGAGAAAAAGTCCTGGTTCGGAAACCTGGTCGAGCAGACCGGGATTGTGGTGTAGATATGCTGAGAGGAATTCCTTGGAGCAACGGCGGGCGAGGAATCCCAGTCGGTCCCATTTCGCGCCAAACGACGACAGCCATGCGGACTTGTACAGCTTGCTATTTGACAATTCCGAGAGTTTTGCAAGCATCTGGGGGTACAAAGGCTTCGGCACAACGATAGCCTTTTCTATCTCGACGTCCCCGCAAGTCACTTGTTCAACCAACTGGTCCGGAGTGCTGCCCTGGATAAATATACCAAGGTGCTCAGAGCTCTGGACCAGGATCGCAGCGTAGGCGTCAGCTATCGTCGGATGTTTGAACTGCCAGAAGGACTCGTCGCTTTGGTGGGAGAGCAGCACAAGACTGCTCTTCAGTGCTTCAAGGGCGGTTACACATCCGCCTAAATCACTCCCAAGACGCTCAAGTGCCTGTGTCTCTGAAGGCCGCATTTCGATGGGACTTTCTAGTCTACCTTTGCGCATGTATATCAGCGCAAGTGCAGCCTTGCTGTCGGCATCGAGGCCTTGGAGGACTTCCTGAAGGAGTTGTTCACGCTTTTCGACAAACTGGTTGAGGTAATACTCGTAGATAAACAGGTCCTTTGTAAAGAGCGGATCAGCCAGACGCCGTGCTGTTTCTGGGATAAAGCGTTGATGATTTGCGACACCCTCAAGGTAAGGTTTAATCTCAGTTCTGAATGATTGCGGCTGTTTCCCCAGTTTGAGATGGTTATATAGAATCTGCCGCTTCTCATCGGTTGACAAATCGTGAACGTCGATCACGACCTGACTCTCCTTCAGAAGCGGAAGTGCGCTTTCTTTCAGGTCCTTGCGCGCGCGGTTGTAGATATAGTCTCGGGATGTCATGACAATCTTCGCACCTTTGCGGAGCATCGGCCGGACTTGTGGTAAGATGTGATTCCAGCGGTGAACTAGGAAATCCTCGTACTGAGTCACTCCAAAAGCGTCGTCTAGCCAGAAGAATTGCGAAGGCTCCCCGGGGTTCCAGTGTTCGGCGACCTTGCCAGGATCATCAAGCTTAAGCGGCGAGGCGTTCCATTGGTCGATTGCTGCCATCGCAAGCAGTGATGCGATGGTCGTCTTACCCGCCGCAGCCTCACCGATGAGCAGCACGAAACTGTGCTTGTTGATCGCGTCCACAGCTCTACGATAGGCGTCGGTGACAACGACTTTGGCGAGGTCCTCACGCATCGATTCGAGGATGGTCCGGGCCTGGACATAGGCGCGCTCGTCAAGAATCTGGCTCAGGTCTCCGAGTCCGTACACGCGTGGGACAAGCATTCGAAGCCGTTTATTTTCGAGGATCTGTTGGCTGATCCAAGTAGACCCGAAAGTCGCGACCTGCTTTATCCCGGCTGCCTTAAAGAGCGTCTTGATCTTCACAGCCGCTGTGCCGGAAAGCCCGGCATTCGTCATCAGCACGTACGAGTTGCATAGACCCTGCGCGGCGAGTTTTTTTGCCTTCTCGACCTCATCAGAAAGATCAGATATCTTTAGGGCATAGTTGATCTTGCTAGTGAACTTGCATTGGATCACGAACGAGCCGCTCAGTTTTTCTCGCCCTGAAGTCTTCCACTCGCCCGCAAATGCACCATCCATTCCCCCATCATTGGAATCGAGAAACGATTCCACGGTCTGCCCAAGGATCTCTCTTGTTATCGTAAGGCACAACTGCTGAAAGCTGCTCCAGCCAAGGCTGTGTAAATCGAACATGTCATCCTCCAAGTGTCCGAACGAAGCTAAGTTCGCTGTTGAAAGGTCCTAGCAAGCGACGAGGACTCGCGTATTGCCAAAGCCAGCCCACCATCGCCTTGGACATGAGGGAATCTCTAACGTTCTAGTCTAAGGTCAAGAGCTTCTAACTCCTCCAAAGTAACTATCACTGACTCAACTTCATCGCCGTCGAAGTCATCTCGGTCAGCTTCTTCGTGCGTTCCTTTGTTGAGGTATATCCATACCAGGTTTTGCTCAGGGATACCAAGTACCCTCTCCAGTGCTACAATAATGGGCTGCTTGTTGGCATGAACGAAAGTCTGTTCGCTTATTATTTTTTTGCGCAGGGCCTCGCATAAATTTCTGAGAGTTGGTTCTGTCCCGGAAGCTGTGAGTAGCACTTTTATTGTTCCGTGTTCATGACTTCCAAGCCATCGCCAAACTTTTTCCGTCAGCATTTCAAGAGCTTTTCGTGAAGCGTCGAGTGCTCCTCGGTCATTAAGTTCTTCTCGGGCAGCTCTTGCCATCTCGACGTAATTACGGCTTGGCACGTTACCATTCACCCTTGGGTGATAACTGCCATCGTGGTTTCTAAATAAATAGACCTTGGAGTCATTGCGCACAGGACGGGGCAAGCTTTGTTGAATGTCTTTGATGAATTCATGACTGTGGCATGTGGTGATGATTTGCGTACTTGCAAAGTGGTCGCTCTCAAAAATTGTTTCCCTTATGCCACGTCTGTGGTCATGATCGATGGCATTGATGGCATCATCGAAAACTATGAGAGGGCTTTGCAGGCTCAGGTTCTTGGCTAACAATATGGCTAAACCCAGGCATCGAATATGCCCCTCACTCAAAACTTTGAGAGCATCAACTCTGGCTTGGGGATTCCCACGAAAACTAATCTCAATCTTTTGCTCGCCAGAAAGAGGGAGATAAAGGGCGGCTAGCTTGTCAGCTTCCAAATCCTTTCTATTGAATTCGTTGAAGAGCATCATGGCTCGGTCGTTGAGACCAGCCATCAGAGTGCCGGGAAGCCGGTTTAGGTAGCGCCGCAGCAATGAGAGAAAAAGGTCATAAGCCGTCTTTATCGGAGTGTCTTGATCAATGTGTATGCGCTCCTGAGCAGCCTCTTCGATGAGTCCAGCGTTAGCTTCTTCAAATGCCCCAATTCGAAGTCGTGCAGAAGTAACGCTCTCAATAAATGTTTGGCGTCTATTATCCTGTGCCTGGATTAAGAGCTGATATTCGATCAGCCGGTCACGCTCTTCAATGTTTCTTTGGCGCTCCTCATGGGCTAGTCGTGAAGCATTGTCCTGGGTTTCGATGCGATGAGCAACGTCTAAGATGTTTTCGAGAGTTGGTAATTCCCGCTCTGGATTGGCATTATTTTCATAGATGCTCGTCCACCAGTCCCCGGTGACTACTTCGGGAAGTGCAGCCAGATAGCGGCCCACCAAAGTGCCCTCCTCTTCGATGGATGTAACAAATTGATGAAGTGTTTCAAGCTTCGATTTCATATTTCTGGAGATCTGCGCTACCTTATCGAGGACCTGCACCTTCTTGTCTTGCAGCTCTGCCAATTCTCTTAGCTGTTCGAGTCCTCTAGTAGCCTTTTCATAAGGATTATTAAGTACGTGAATTGGACCATCGAGGGGCGTATCACATGCGGGGCAATGATCGCCCTCGGTAGTTTGCAGGGCTATGACAGCGGTGTAGAGGTCTTTAAAAGAAACCTGGTTGGCTCGCCCCTCCAAGGTGGCGGTGAGCGTGATCAGTTCGTCTTGCGCTCCATTGGCGTTCTCATATAATTCTTGGAGTCCCTGCCGTGTCACATTGAAAATTTGTGGTGGCACAGCGTTCAAGATGTCATTTAGCTGCTGGAGTCGTGAAGGGGCCTCTGCACTGCCAATTAAAGTTTTCAGACCTTCATATGTAATACCCTCTGAGTACGCCTGTGCCAAGGCCATATCTTCCTCATCTAAAGTTCGTAGCGACGTTGCCTCGCTACTCACAGTTGCTTGGTCTTGAGCCAGGACTGCGCGCCTCGCAGCCAGCAAAACTCCTTTGGTGTTTGTGAGGGTGAGTTGGCCATCCATGGACTCATTAAAGTGGCTCACAAACTCGTTGAACTTCTCCATGCCAAAGAGTGTGGCGATGAGTTCCGTTCGTTGCGCGGTCGGTCTTGCTGCTATCCGGGAGAATGAATCGATTCTGTTCTTTTCTATAAAGCAGAATCTGTATGCGTCAGCGTTGATTGTAACATTTATATCTTCGCCTTGAAGATCTGTGGCTCTTAGAACAGGATCGGCAAACCTCCTCTCATGAATGTTGGAAAGGTAAGTAGCAATATCTATTCGTTTAATCTCGGCCTCTTCCACTGAGCCTAAAAGTGAGTATTCCAAAGCTTCGCATAGACTAGTTTTTCCGCTGCCATTTGGCCCATAAAAAAGGATAATTCGTTTTTGCAAATCGAAGGGCTCAGGACGTCGAAATCCCCGGAAAGGACCAACAGTGAGATGGCGAAGTCGCCTCCATAACCACGCACCATCTGCTGTGGATTGAGCAATCTCCGGCAAGGTATCTGCGGTTTGCAGCAAATGGTGTTGGGCAAGACCTGCCAAGAGGCCGGAGCGCTGGTTGCGCTGCCTAGAAGTTGCCTGCACTGTATCGAAATTTTCTAACACCGAGTTAGCTAGCCGACGCACGTTAGAAGGGACTTCATTTACTGGTAAGTGAAGCCATCTAACAAAATTTTCAAAGTCTCTTTTAGCCGATGCCATGTTGCAACCCCAGGCTTACAAAATTGAAATGGGCTCTCGTTTATATGTCCGTATATCTGCCTCTTGGTTCATCTTTCCAGCTGATAATCACCCGAACTATCCCGATGAACGCCTTCATTTCGCTTACGAAGTTCATTGCTGTGATGGCCTAACACTGTTTATACGGATCGGCGTAAAATCCTTTGCGATCCGCTAGCCTACAATAAAAACCCCGCTCTTTTGTAAGAAACGGGGCATTGTCAGTCAATCCATATTCCCTCCAGCATAGTTGTATAGGATGGAACTTTGTCAACGGCTTCATATGGTTAGCTATCACTATTTTCGCTTGAAATCCACTATATTTCGGAAATTATTATTCTAACGACTTCAGTAAGGAGTGGCGTCGCAGAATTGCGGGAAATATCTCTCTCCTCAAATTGCACCTTTCACTCCGCATTCGTTGGTTTGTCTCGATCAGCCGCCTTGAAGATTTGTATTTGAACCCGGTGAGTTCGGCTCGTAAGAAAGTAACATGCACTGGACCTTGTGTGCATTTACGAGTTCTTAGAAATTCACTTTGAAATTTCAACGAATATGGATTAAAGGTTGTAGGTCCATCAAAATTGCCGGACGCTCGCTTAGGAAATAAGATCATATGGTGCTATTAAATTGCATTGACAGGCAAGCACCCTTTAAAATACAGGCTATAAGGAACAAACTTATCAAGCCCCGCTTGGAAAGAGCGAACGGCTATTGAATTGCGCAATCTCAAAGAAAGGAGAAAAATATGACGACAATCCAGGAATTGAAAACCTTTAAGCTATTCCATGGTTTGAATGATGACGAGCTAAACAGAATCGTGCCGTTGATCCAGGAGCGAAGCTTTAATAAAGGCACAAGGTGTATTTTGCAAGGAACTCACGCGAGCGAGTTGCACCTTTGCCGCAGCGGTAAGGTGAACATAGTTGTCCAGCACTTTGAGGCACCGACCATTTATGTCAATATTCATACAGCCTTGGAGGGAGAAGTCTTTGGATGGTCTGCCCTGGTGGAACCATATAAATATACGGCATCTGCCATTTGTGCGGAAAAGACGGAGGAATTTTACCTGAGACAAGCGGATTTGTGCAAACTTTTCGATCAGGTTCCACGCATAGGCTATGTGTTTATGAAGAATCTTGCGGCACTTATCAGTTCAAGGGTGACGGACTACAGCAAGAGCCTGAGTAAGGATATCGCCTTGGATACGCGGAGCGATTATGAATGGTAGAACAGGTTGTGGGATTTCTGAAAGTAATTCCGTGTTGCGTTCAAGATGACACCATGCTATATACTCGACATGGAGGTGCGCCATGGCGAGACAAGTTTCTATCAGTAACGAAGAAATTCAACGAGCTAAGCAATTGCGCGATAAGGCATCAACAATTAAAGACTA
>JAPLJZ010000060.1 GCA_026388335.1 Deltaproteobacteria bacterium | reverse complement strand
TTTCCACATGCCGCTCACGGAAACAGGGATTGGCTTTCTCCAGCAACCGAATCTGTTCCTCAGTCAGATCAAGGACCTGACCGTTCTTTTCCTCCTCCAATCGAAGCAATCGCTTATATTTGGTTTCGATATTCTCTTTTATCCAGATATTCCTCACCGTACCGGGGGATACGGAAATACCTTCCAAACGCAAAACATCGGAAAGCCTTAAAGGACCCCAGGCCGGATGTTCAAGAGATCGGACAATAATTTTCTCCTTCACGTCACAGGGTGTCTCCGTCGGGAATGTCTTCGGAATGGGTGGCCGGTCCATCAGACCGTCAAACCCCCTTTCCTGGAAAGCCCGCTTGTACTCGTAAAACTGGCTCCGGGAAATGCTGTGGCGCCGGCATGCTTCGGATACGTTACGGATTCTTTCGGCAACTTGTAGCAATGTGAGTCTCTTTTGTGCTATCTTCTTTTCGGCGGTCATATCTTCCTCCTTGGTAAAGTATTTGGTGGTACAAACACTCTAACCGAAGAGAAGACTGACTGCCACTTTTTCTTCCCCTAAACTGTACGGGGAGATCTTAACTTTTACACATGATGTTTTGAAGGACACAGAGGGATCTCTGCCAAAATTCAAACAACTCCAGAACAGGAGCAAATCGGCTACCCTGCTTTGTGATCGGTGATGGAAAGGAGAATTCGATATGCCCAGGCGCAATCTCCATCTTAAGCCATTTGATGAAAGTACTTGCGAGAAATTAGGACTCTATCGTGATTATCTGCGGGAATGGCTGCCTGTATTCATTCATAACCAGCATATCGATAGTATTCAGGTGTTTGATTTTTTTGCCGGCCCTGGAAGAGATATAGATGGAGCTTCGGGCAGCCCCCTGATCACCTGTGAGGAAATTCGTGTGGCGTTAGACCGCGTCGAAGGGGAAAGAATTCCAAAGATACGGGCTTTTTTCAATGAGATTGACAATTCCTGCGTATTCCGCTGATTCCGCCACCTGATTCCGGAGGAAGCCGCCACCCTGTTCCGTTGCAAAGCGCCAGGGTATTCCGGATGATTCCGCCACCCTTGGTCGGAGCGTAGCGACGCTGGTTTTTAGCTCTTTCTCATAGATGCTTTTTCAGGTCAAGCCCGCATATTTTTTCCTCATCGAGTCTCCTTTCATAGACATGTTTATCTTATGGGCGTTATGGATCAGCCGGTCGAGGATGGCGTCAGCGATGGTGGGATCGCCGATCTGTTCATGCCAATGCTCGACAGGCAGTTGACTGGTGACGATGGTGGAAGCATGCCCATGTCTCTCCTCGACGACCTCCAGGAGGTCTCTTCGTTCGGAGTCAGTCATGGGGGCGAGGCCGAGATCATCAATAACCAGTACATGGGCCTTGGCGAGTTTGTTGATGGTTTTACCGTAACTTCCGTCTCCTTTGGACAAGGCCATCTGGTAGGAGAACTTGGGAGAACGAATGTAGAAGGCGCGGTATCCTTCCCGGCAGGCTTTGTTGGTCAGGGCGCAGGCGAGGAACGTTTTCCCGGCACCGGTGGGACCGGTGATGATGATATTGTGGTGGCGCTTGACCCAGTCGCAGGAGATAAGGTTCATCATGACAGACTGGTCAATTCCCCGCGGGGTCTTGTAATCGATATCCTCCACGCAGGCGTTTAGTTTCAGCCGGGCATTTTTCAGATAGCGATCCATCCGGTTGTTTTCCTTCCAGGTCCATTGGCGATCTACAATGAGGCCGAAACGCTCTGCGAAGGAGAGTCTGTCCATATCCGGCTGATCGAGCTGATCGGCAAAGGCCTCTGCCATGCCCGTCAGTTTCAGTTCATAGAGTTTGTTTATGGTCTGTTGATTAAGCATGGGCGGCCTCCTTTTGCTGGTAATATTCCCGACCCCGGATGTTGTAATGGATGATCTGTTTTTCGGGAGAGGAGGATTCCGGCAAGCCCTGTTTGTCAAGATTGTTTTTCAGGATTGACTCGACGCTCTTGTAGCTATAGGCCTTCAGAAGCAGGGCGCGTCCGCAGGCGACCTCCACCCGCTCGGCCGAGTATTGCTTTACCAGTCTCATGATACCCAGGCAGGAGCGGAAACCCTGCTCCGGATGTTTACGGGTCTCCATAATGCAGGTAGCCAGATTCCTGGTGTTGGGTCCGTTTTTACCTGCCCAGTCCAAGATCCGGGAAGGGGTCCATTCCAGATATTTCTGATGGGACTTGGGCATATGTTCCGTCAGGGTGGTGTGTTTATATTTTTCATAACTGCGCGCATGGCTGGCGACGCGACAGTTCTTGAACAATACCTCCACAGTGGTTGCCGACAGCCACACTTCAACCTGTTCTTTTATAAGCTTATAGGGGACACTATAGTAGTGATAGTCTGCCTCAATATGATAGTCGATGCTGACCCGGGCCTTCTTGCATTCGGCATATACATAGGGTCTGGAAGGAAGGGCTTTTAAGGCAGGCCGGTCAATGGTTTCGTAAAGACTCCTCCGGCTGCCGTCCATCTTCTTGAACTTGCGGCTGTTGAGTTCCTGAAGCTTTTCGGCAATGGCCTTGTTCAACTCCTCGATGCTGAAGAAGGTGTGGTTCCGAAGCGCCGCCAGGATCCAGCGTTCCGCTACGAGAACCGCCGATTCCACCTTGGCCTTGTCCTTTGGTTTGCGGATGCGGGCAGGAATGACAACCGTGCCATAATGTTGAGCCATCTTATGATAGGTCGGATTGATGTCCGGTTCGTAGTAGCAGGGGCGTTTAATCCCCGTTTTAAGATTGTCCGGAACAAGGATCTCCGGGACGCCCCCAAAGAAAGTAAGCGCCCGGACATTGGCCTCGATCCAGGAAGAAAGGTCCTGAGAAAGACTTGCCCAGGCATATGTGTAACTGCTGGCGCCCAGACTGGACAAAAAGAGAACCGCTTCCCTGGTTTCCCCGGTCTCCGGGTCCGTCACAGGAATCGTCTGGCCGGCATAATCAACAAAGGCTTTTTCCCCGGCCCGGTGGGTCTGGCGAAGACAGACATCCAGCTTATCGCTCCACTGGTGATAATGATGACAAAACTGACTGTACTGATACCCATCCGGATTGGCCTGCCTGTATTCCAGCCACAGCAGGTTGAGAGTCACCGACTTACGGGTCAATTCCTTGCGGATGTACTCCATGTCGGGAAGACCACGTTTTTTAGATGTATCCGTCGTTAGGGGCGGAAACAGGAGCGCCTCCAACTGACTATCGTCGAGATCTGACGCCAGCGGCCAACTCAGTCCGGCACTTTGAGCACGTCCCACATACTCTCTGACCGTACTGCGGGCAATGTTGCAGCTCTGAGCAACCTGTTTGTTGGAGAACTTTTTCTCCCATTTTAATCGTAAAACTTCTTTTATGGTACGCATGGATAACCTTTCTGCCGCCAATGTAACCTCCGGGTTTTTCCGGGAAGCTCTAACGGCTTTTATTGGATTTATCCAGCGTCTACTATACCCTCCCCAAGGGGTGGCGGAATGGGCCGGAATCGAGTGGCGGCTTCCCCCGGAATTGGGTGGCGGAATGAAACGGAATCAGGTGGCGCTTTCAAACGGAATTGGGTGGCGGCTTCCTCCGGAATACGCAATA
>JAPLJZ010000234.1 GCA_026388335.1 Deltaproteobacteria bacterium | reverse complement strand
TGTGGAAATCTGGGAAGAGATAATCGTCCGGGTCCCTGACGATGTTTTTGCCCTCGTCGAACTTGCCACGTGGCATGAGCATCGGGCCCGCGACTATGCACAGGCCCTGAGTCTGGCCCGCCAGGCCCTGCACGCGCTGTCGCTGCCGTCCCCGGAGACGATACATTTGAAAAACGCCCGTTTCTGTCATTCCGGGCTTGACCCGGAATCCAGTAATGACATGAAAATACTGGATTCCGGCTTTCGCCGGAATGACGATAGGGAGCGTCTCCGGCGCCGCATTGCCCGTCTGGAGCGGCGCCTAGCCCGGGACGACTGATTCGTAAGAGAAATTACGTTCCTTGTCATTCCGGCGCAGGCGGGAAAACGAAGTTTAATGTTTATAATCCAGTATTATCAATGATTTCCTGGATTCCCACTTTCGTGGGAATGACAGAAAGGGCAGATTTTAAAAGGTCTCGCATACTTAACAGTCTAACAAGACCCTTTAGTCAGTTTGCCAGATAAATCGCCTCGGCGATCCTCGCCAGGTCTGCTCCGGTATCCGCAGTTAATTTCTGGGTCTCCGTTTTTCCCCGCACATCGGTAGTGTGGATGTCATTAACGAAGAAGGCAAAGGCGATCTGCCGTCCTTTGGCGGTGGTCATGTATCCGGCCAGGGCTTTGCTGCTGACGATGGCGCTGTCGTGGAGAAGATCAACAAGGGTCAGGGTGCCGGTTTTCCCAAGGATTTTTCCTTGGGACGGACTTCCCTTTCCTGTCCAGGTGAGGGTACCGTCGATGCCAAGCACCGGAAGAGCGTCCCGGAAAACTTGGTAATTACGGTGGGTAGTCATGTAGTTCAGCATTTGCACCACGGACCCGGGAGTGACCAGGTTGGCCCGGGACAGTCCGGAGCCGTCTGATAGCGAAACGCTGCCGGGGTCGGTTATGATCTGGGCGAGAAACCTGTTCTGCAGGAGCATGGCGTCTTCAAAGGAGGTCTTCCCTTCGGGAAGGGCGATGAGGTGGGGAAGAATTTCGGCGCCGGGGTTGTGGCTGACCTTGAGAATCATCCGGATATATTCGGAGAGGGGCGGCGACACAAGTTCACCGACCTTGACCAGACGCCGGTAATCTCCTGTCGGGGGAAGATGTCCGGAGGGGTTTATGGCAACCGGCGACGCCTTGACCTTGACGCCCTGCTTCCGAAGGGCCTCGATCAGGAGGCCCCGGGCAAAGGAGGCCGCGTCGATGATCGCGACCGTCCGCACGATGGCGGCGCTGCCTTCCGGAATCTGGCCGCTGGCCGCAAATTTGCCGAAACCAGCCGGGTGTATATCTATTTGCGATGGCTGGTCCTTCGCCACGGTCCGGATAGAAGAGACGATCTGGAGCGCCGACGACTTGGGGCGCCAGCCCACGGCGGCCAGGGCGCCGTTGCGGGTGGGGTTGACGACGACGTCGATGAGATTATCGTTGATCATCACCGGAGACCGACTGAAGAGGATTGCCTCGGGATTGATTACACTATGAACGCGACTTGTCTTGAAAAGACGGTCGTCGATCACGATCTCTCCCTGAATGGTTCTGATCCCGGACCGTAGCACCTGCCCGGCGAGCTGGTTAATCCCCGCCCGGTGGTCCGGTTTCGTGAGGCTCTCCTGTGTTCCCGTCCTGCCGTTGGTGTGATCGATGCCGGTGTAGGTGATCCGCCCATTCGGCAGGGTCCGGCCCCCCATGGTGATGTCGCCGCTGGCGACGAGGATCAGGTCTCCCTTCAGAGTTCCTTTGCCGTCGAGCTCCCCGCTCCTGTAAAGAGGCGTGTGGAAACGATAATCGGGACCAAGCCGATCCAGGGCGGCGGCGGCCGTAAAAAGCTTGGTAACCGAGGCGGGGCTGAAGAGCTGATCGGCATTGTATGCATAAAGGGTCTGTCCCGTCTGGAGATCTTGCGCCATAATTCCCCACCGGGCATAGCGATAACGGGGACCTTCGATTATTACCCGGACCTCGGGGGGCAGGTTCGTTGCGGCTGCCGCAAGGAGCGGGGCGGCAAAGGCCAGAATGATGATCAGGATGACGCCCAGGGCGGTCCAGCGATTATGATTGTTTCGGGATAATCTTGTCTGCATGGTTTTCCGTGACCAGATCTTTCAAGAGTTTTTTCAGGATAGTTGCCGTTTCGCCATTGTCGGTGACGACGCCGGACCGAAAATAGCGGATGATCCCCCTCTTGTCGATAATCAGCAGATTGGTATCGTCGCTTTTCATCCCGTAAGAAGTCCCCATCTTGCCGTCCCAGTCGCCGTAAACGGTCATGCCGACCCGCTTTGAATTTTCGACCAGCCTGCTCTTCCAGATACCCGTGAATGGCCAGGTGGCGCTGGTGCAGTCGTAGATGGGTACACGCAGGATCATCTGCTGGTCTTCCTTTTTTTGTTCCTTGTAAAAAGCGTTCAGAATAATTTTCAAGGGCCTGCTTTTAGCGATGACATCCTTGGATTCGTAGAAAAGAACAACCACCTTGCCCCGGAGCATTTTTGCCTGCAGTACCTTGCCGTCGCCGGATTCAACCTGAAAGGGCGGCGCTTCCCTGCCGATCAGGAGGGGCGATGCCGCGACCTGCAATGCTGAACAGATCATCAAGGAGAGAACAACGGCTAAAATGGAAACGACAAAATTCTTCATGTTTAATTCCTACTCCTGACTTGGAGCTTTTACGTAAATTCCAACTGATGTCAATGGTAATTCCGCCCGGGGTGAAAAAGGGGCGAAAAAATGCTTGAAGGCAGAGTGTTTTATTGACATACTGCACGGCATGATCAATCATGAAATCGTTTTCAACGGTCTGCTCCTTGCTTTCTTAAGTGTTTTTGTCCTCAGCGCCCTGGTCCGCTGGTGCCTGGGAGAGATCAATATCCGCCATGTGCAGCGCTACGGTCATAGGGTTCCCGATGTCTTCCGGGGAGAAATCGATGGGGAGATCCTGGCCCGGATGAGCGACTACACCGTTGAATCGTCGCGATTCGGTCGCTGGGAGTCGCTCTTTGAAGACGCCCTGACCCTGGCAATCATCCTGACGGGCCTGCTTCCCTGGCTGGAGGTAGTTATCGGATTTTTCGGCCTGTCCTTCATAGCGTCCGGCCTCCTCTTTCTGGGCGGCCTGACCCTGCTCAGCTCGGTTGCCGGGTTGCCTCTCAGTTACTATCAAACCTTTGTCATCGAAAAGAAATATGGTTTCAGTACCATCTCCCTAGGTCTATGGATTACGGATCTCCTCAAAAGCCTTGTTATTTCTCTCATTCTCTTAGGATCGCTGCTGACGGCGCTGCTGGCCTTGATGGAATACAGCCCCCGGTGTTGGTGGTTCCTCGTTTGGCTGGTCTTTGCTTTTTTTCAGCTCCTGATGCTTTATCTGTATCCCGTCGTTATCGCCCCGCTCTTCAACAAGTACGAAGAGATCAAAGATGAAGAACTCCGGGAGGCGATCGTGAGCCTCATGGCCCGGGTAGGTCTCAAGACGGAGGGGGTCTATCAGATGGACGCCGGCAAGAGGAGCCGCCACACCAACGCCTACTTTACGGGCTTGGGAAAAACCAAGCGCATCGTTCTTTACGACACTCTCCTGTCTTCTCACACCCGTGAGGAAATCCTCTCCGTCCTTGCCCATGAGATCGGACACTGGCGGAAGCGGCACATCCTCAAGCAGTTGATATTCATGGAGGCGGCGTCTTTGGGGATTTTCTACCTCATTTTCCGTTTTGTGGACTGGCCGTACCTCTATCAGACCTTCGGCTTTTCGCAGAACCTGCCTTATGCCGGCCTGTTTCTCGCCTCTGCCCTCCTAGGGCCCCTGGGATTTTTCCTGACCCCCTTCGGGACGATAATAATGAGACGTTTTGAGCGGGAAGCCGACGAACTTGCCTATGCCCTGACGGGGACCGTGGCGCCTTTGTGTAGCGCCTTGAAACGGCTTGCAAAAGACAATCTGAGCAATCTGCATCCCCACCCCTTTTATGCCTGGTTTTACTACTCCCATCCTCCCCTTACGGAGCGGATTTCCCACCTTCAGGGGATGGAAAAGAAAAATTCCTCTTGATTTTCATAACAAGATGATTATATTGGAAAAAAATATTGTAAGGAGCTTTGCGGATGCCGATTTATGAGTTTTATTGCCATAAATGCAACACCGTCTATAATTTTTTCTCAAAAACCGTGAATACGGAAAAGGTTCCCAACTGTCCAAAGTGTAAAAGAATCAAGCTGAAGCGACAGATGTCCGTCTTTGCGAAGATCAAGCACGGCGGGGAAGAGGGGGCCGATGAAGCCGGGATGCCCCCCATCGATGAGGCGGCGATGGAGAAGGCCATGTCCATGCTGGCCAGTGAGGCGGATCACATCAATGAAGATGATCCTCGGCAGGCGGCCAATCTCATGCGGAAACTCACGGAAGCCACGGGAATGAACCTCGGTCCGGCCATGGAAGAGGCGCTCCGGCGCATGGAAAGGGGGGAGGACCCCGAACAGATCGAGGCGGAAATGGGGGATCTCCTGGAAGGGGAAGAACCTTTTCTGTTCGATGGATCCAAAGGGAAAAAAGGTACAGGTAAGGCAAGACCCAGGGTCGATGAGACCCTGTACGACCTGTAATTAATCCGGCG
>JAPLJZ010000170.1 GCA_026388335.1 Deltaproteobacteria bacterium | reverse complement strand
GGGGTCATCCTGTGGGCCGCGGGAAAGGCCGATTCCCTCGGCCGGGGCGCACAGATGGCCCGGGAGGAAATCGCCTCGGCCCGACCCCTGCAAAAACTCTCCGCCTGGGTGGCCCTTCAGAATCGTCACCCCGGCCAGGGTCTGGACAGGTTCGCAGAGATTGCGGTTGCGGCGGGCATCCCGGGAAATCTTTTTTGAATTTGCGTAACAATAAGAATTATATGATTATTATCAGATAATAGACAGTCATGTAGGGCGATAAAGCAAGCCCCCTCACCGGGGCTGATAACCCGGCGCCGTCCTTTTTCGAGGTTGACTTTTAGCGATCATTTCTTTACGCATTCAGGACGATCACTCTCCCACCATAAAACCTGTCCCGGAAAGTGAAGGCGTTCTTATGAACAACAACAGGGTTTCAAGTTTCATAACCGGTCTGCTGACCTTCTGGAAGCCGTCCCTCGGCCGGCGCATGACCGTCGCCTTTACCGTTTTCGGCCTCCTGATCGGCTATTTGACCGTTATTACCCTGACCATGATCTTCACCCGGGATTTTATCTCCTTTACAGAAAAGGTTATCGAAGAACGCCTTCGGGCACTGACGCCGCCCGGAGGGGCAGACAGACTCCTGTCCCTTGTCAATCTGCAACGAGAGGATATTCAGGAGACCATACGCATCGCCAAAAATTTATCTTCAAGGCTCCATACCTTATCAAAATTCAATCTTTATGTTCAGGGCGGCGCCGGAGAAAAATGGCGGGAAATCTACGTGGATAAGGACAACATCTTCCGAACCCGGGACGTCGGCGACGGCGGGCTCATCTCGGAATTGCAAAGGTGTCTGTATACGAAAACCATCTATGAACCCCACGGGATTTTCTGGGGCAAGCAAGACACGATTACCTTTATGAGCGATATCACCCGACCGGGGGATCGTCATCACTATGTCCTCAATCTGCAGATCAATCGCCGGGGAATCGTGGCGCTTTTTAATCGGAATGTTTACAAAATTATGGCCCTCGGTCTGCTGCTGCTCCTGGTATCCAACCTCCTGGGTCATTTATTCAGCGCCTTCCTGGTGAGGCCAATCACATCCCTCTCCCGGGAGGCCGAGGCCATGGCGGCCGGGGACTTTGACCGGGTGTTTCATACCCGGGAGAAGAATGAGATCGGCGCCCTTGCCGAAGCGCTGAATTCGCTGGTCGCCAGGGTCCGGACCGACATCAGGGAACGGGAGGAACTCCTGCTGGGGACCCTGCTGGCCCTGACCCGTTCCATCGATGCGAAATCCCATTGGACGGCGGGCCACAGCGAACGTGTCACCGGTTATGCGGAACAGCTGGCCGTAGCATTACCATTGGACGAAAAAACGCGCAAAGAGCTCAAGATTGCCGCTGTCCTCCATGACATCGGGAAGATCGCCGTTCCGGGGCGAATCCTGGATAAAGAGGGACATTTATCGGCGGAGGAATATGACTTAGTCAAACAACACCCCCAAACAGGGGCAGACATCATTGCCGACATCCCGGCCTATGAGGGAGTGCGTCCGGCCATCCTGTATCATCATGAACACTGGGACGGCGGGGGTTATCCGGAAGGTCTCAAAGGGGAGGACATTCCCTTCCTGGCACGGATTCTTACCATTGCCGATGTCTACGACGCCCTGTTAGAAGACAGGCCCTACCGGAAAGGGTTGGGACGGGAAGAAATCCGGGCCTATTTCGAGGCGGAGAGGGGAAAGATCTTCGACCCGGAGCTGGCGGAGGTCTTTATTCAATCCTTCCTTTAATTTCCCATTTGATCGAGGATGGACAGGGCTACTTCCTTGGCCGTCGGCCCCACATCCAGGGTAGGGCCGACGCAGGAGGGGCACCCATAGGAACAGGGGCAACTGCGCAGCAACTGTCGGACACCATTGAGAAGATCCAGGTGCTGTTCGTAGAGGAGGGCAGAAAAACCGATGCCTCCCGGGTAGGCGTCAAAGAGAAAGATGGTTGGGTCAAAGGCATCGATTCGTGAGGTCTCCCCGGCAGCGGTATAACTCGTGATGGCTCGCGGCTCCTTCCCTTTCTTTACAAACCACTCTCCGCTCTTGTCGCCAATGGCCCGATCGAGGTCATGAAGATCGGCCATAAGGCGCATGGCGGCCAGATGGTGGAGGCTATAGGCGAGCCCCGAAAGGCCGTCGATGATTTCTGCCTGGTTGTAGGGAAGGGTCGCAAGCAGGTCTTTGGGGATCGTCAACCAGTAACTGGTGGTGTGCATATCCTTCTCGGGAAGGGAGACATCGCCGTAGCCGAGATTTTCCGCCGTGTAGAACCTGATCTTCTTGAATCCCACCACCTTGCGGACGACCTGCACCTCCCCGTGCTCGACAATGACCTGGTGAAACCGCTTGCTATCAAAGGAGTCGATCACCCGGACATTAGTGTAGGTCATGGCATCGGTATAATAACCAACCTCGACGCGATGCACATAGGCCGTCTTTCTTTCCAGATCGAGTTTATCCACATGGTACTGCTGGGATTCTACCATGTAGATGGCGTCGTCATGGACGGTGGTAAAGGCGCTGTCCCAGTCCACCTCGGCAATGACCCGGTGCTGCCCGGCATCCGAGGTATCGACGACAACAACATTTTCCGGGTTGATGCTGCGCAGGCTGACCTCATCGGCAGGATAGCTTTCCGCCATCCAGTGCCAGCGCCCCTCGACTTGGTGGAGGACCCCTTTTCCCTCGAGATAGCCGAGGAGTTCTTCCAGGTTTTCCTTGCCAAAGCGTTCACCCTTCTCAAAGGGCAGCTCAAAGGCCGCGCTCTTTAGATGGTGCAGCAGAATAAGGAGATTGTCCGGATTGATCCGGCAGTGTTCCGGGGAACGGGAAAAGAAATAGTCGGGGTGCTCGACGATGAACTGGTCCATGGGGCTGCTGCGGGCAATAAGGAGGGCCAGGCTGTGACCCATCCGGCGTCCGGCCCGGCCGGCCTGCTGCCAGGTGCTGGCGATGGAACCGGGATAACCGCACAGGATACAGGCCTCCAGATCGCCGATATCTATACCCAGTTCGAGGGCGTTGGTAGTAACGACGCCCATGACCTTCCGCTTCCTGAGGCCCTCTTCAATCTCCCGGCGGAGCAGGGGCAGATAGCCGCCCCGGTAGCCGGTTACCGACCGGGGATCCACGGGCTTGCCCCGGTTAAATTGATCCTTGAGATATTTCGTGAGCACCTCGACGTTCAGACGGCTCGTGGCAAAAATGATGGTCTGGATGTCGTTTTCGATAAGTTCCGCCGCAATCCTGCGGGCCGGGGTCAGTGCGGACTGGCGGATGCCAAGCTCCCGGTTGACGATCGGCGGATTATACAGGATGAAGGTCTTCGCCGCCGTAGGGGCGCCGCTGTCGTCGATGAGCGTCATGGGCCGCTCCAGAAGCGCCTCGGCATGTTCACGGGGATTGGCCACCGTGGCGGAACAACAGATGAAAACGGGGTCCTGTCCGTAAAAACGGCAGATCCGGACCAGCCGCCGGAGGACATTGGTCAGGTGCGACCCGAAGATTCCCCGGTAGACATGGAGTTCATCGATGACGACATATTTTAAATTAGCGAATAATTTCTGCCACTTCGTGTGGTGGGGAAGGATGCCGGCGTGGAGCATGTCGGGATTCGTGACGACGACGTGGCCCTGCCGGCGGATGGCCTGGCGGGCGTC
>JAPLJZ010000027.1 GCA_026388335.1 Deltaproteobacteria bacterium | reverse complement strand
GCGGCGGTCGAGATGCAGTTCCATGTTTCCCGTGCCCTTAAATTCTTCAAAGATGACTTCATCCATGCGGCTGCCTGTATCGATCAGGGCCGTAGAAATGATCGTCAGGCTGCCGCCGTTTTCAATATTCCGCGCGGCCCCGAAAAAGCGCTTGGGTTTATGCAGGGCATTGGAATCGACGCCTCCGGAGAGAACCTTGCCACTCGGCGGGACGACGGTATTATAGGCCCGGGCCAGCCGGGTGATACTGTCGAGAAGAATGACAACATCCTTCTTGTGTTCCACCAGCCTTTTCGCCTTTTCGATCACCATCTCCGCCACCTGAACGTGCCGGGTGGCCGGTTCATCGAAGGTAGACGAGACTACCTCTCCCTGCACACTGCGCTGCATATCCGTGACTTCCTCAGGCCGCTCATCGATGAGAAGGACCATAAGAATCACTTCGGGATGATTGGCGGCAATACTGCGGGCAATATCCTGAAGGAGCATCGTCTTGCCAGCTCGGGGCGGCGAGACGATGAGGCCGCGCTGCCCTTTGCCGATGGGGGTAAACAGGTCCATGATCCGGGTAGAAAAATTCTCCGGATCCGATTCGAGGTTAAATTTCTCCTCCGGATAAAGAGGAGTAAGGTTGTCAAAGAGAATCTTGTCACGGGAGGCTTCGGGAGATTCATAATTGATCATGTCGACCTTGAGGAGGGCAAAATATTTCTCTCCTTCTTTGGGAGGTCGGACCTCTCCGGAAATGGTATCTCCCGTACGCAGACTGAAGCGCCGGATCTGGGACGGCGAAACATAGATGTCGTCGGGGCTGGGCAGGTAGTTGTAATCCACCGCCCGCAGAAACCCGAAACCATCCGGGAGAATTTCCAGGACCCCGGAGCCGGAGATAAGTCCGTTTTTCTCCGTTTGGGCCTGAAGAATGGAAAAAATGAGGTCCTGCCTTCTCATGCCGCCGTAGCCGGCCACGTTGAGGTCTTTGGCCAGATTGGCCAGTTCACTGATGGGGAGTCTTTTAATATCTTCGATGTTCATGTGTTGATATCCTAAATAAAATCATTGTATTAGCAGTCCCTGAAGGAATCGCAACCGGGACCTGGTCAATAACCTTTGGCAGATTATGCGTTTCCCTCTGGACGTGACGAATAAGAATGTATCATGCAACGATAGATTATAAAGAAAAGTGGATTGCAAAAGGTCTGCTCATCTGAACGCCGGAAACTCTCCAAAACGGTAGGACCTGACCTGCGCCTTTTGAAAGTGCCGGTATTTTTAGCCTATTGGAAATGTAATGTCAAGAAAATTTCTTCATGAAAGAATATTGTCATTTAACGTAATGAACTTAAGTTGTTACGCAATAATTTGATTCAACTCTTCCAGATGATCAAACCGCTCTCCTCGCCACCACCTTTTAAAAAGTCCCATAGGAGTCAAGGGAAAAGTGCGCGCTGCGACGATTTATAAGATCACCGGCCCGAGGGACGAGGGTCCGGTGGATCGCTTGATTCGGCAATTATTTCTCGCGAATCTTTTATAGCCTGAAGAATATCTGCGGTGGTAGCCTTGGTTTTTATGCCGGGTATAGCAAAAGGTGATCGAGACGTTCTATTGAAGGCAATCGTAAATGTTTCACCTCCACGCCTTTGGATAATCACATCTTCCTCGCGTGCGATGTTAAGAATCTCAGCAAAACGCTGCCTTGCTTCCGAATAAGTATAGACTTTCATGATTTTACTCCACAATTTGGATTCCAATTTTTCTGGCAATTTCTCTCATCTGCCGATCTAATGTCAATAAGGGGCTGCGTTGGTTAAGAGCGCATTCCAGAAAATAGGCATCGTATGCGTAAGTATTGTGCTGCATTGCTATCTTCAGAGCCGCCGCAATATTTATCCGTCGCAGATCAACTGGAATATGCTGTATCGCATCCCAAGCTAAAACGGCCTCATTGGCCAATAATGTTCTTCGTTTTACCATTGCCGTCAATGCATTACCAATTTCAAACGGTAACACTTCAGGTGCAACCAGATCATGGCCTTCAGTAAGGCTTATTAATATTTCTTTCTCGGGCTCATTTAAAGCTACCGCAATAAATATGTTTGTATCTGCAATAATTTTCATATGTACAATTGTACCCCTACACTCAAGTATTGTCAAGCCTAATGTTAAGACCGAACAATGTACAAAAATATCGCCGCGCGATATTTTTACTTAACTGACCGATATATCTATTAATTTTGCAATGCGCATGTGCTACTTTAAACAGTGGCGCTGGGCAAGAACCAAAGTGCGGGAACTTCGCAAATTGGGAACGTCTCTCCATGCAGCCATCTCAGTGGCCATCAGCCGCAAAGGGCCATGGCACTTATCCCGGACGCTGGCAACGCAAACGGGCATGACCAACAAATGGCTTAAGGATCAAGGGCTTCTATCTGCCAAAGAACTGTGGGTTCACATTCACTACCCGGCTACGGCCCGGTAATCTCTGTGAACCGCCCGGTGCGGACCCGCATGCCGGGTGGTGTGGGGGCTGGGGGCTAACTACCCCCGGCTAGCCGATTAGACGATAATTTGGTTATTGTTATCCGGTTTCTATCCCTAACCTTCAGACCCAATGTTTCTTCATATTATTTGTATACACCACAACATAAGATTATGTCCCTCGCCCTCAGGACGTAAGTTGTTTTGCTTCCAATCTTTTTTGTCTCAGGGTTGAGGTATTTATAATCAACCCATCCAGAACCTTTTGCCTTGGCAAGTTTTATAATATCCTTTCTGAAAAACTTTCCATCCTCATCCGGGATGTTATAAGTATTCTTGCCAATAAGCTCTGGGTTCTTGGGATGGGCAAGAACAGTTCCCTTCATGTCAAAAGCATATACATACACTTCTCCTTTATCGAACTGTCCTTCAGGTTTGCTTATTTCAGCAAGCGTTTTTTCTTTGCCATTTGCTTTTAAGAACTCAGCTGCCCTTTCTACTAATGCCTTTGCCTCAGCTTTGGTTCCGCCTGCATACACAAAAGTTGCTCCTGCGAATATAAAAAGTCCGACAAAAATGAGTAGTAGTAGTTTCTTCATGTTTTTTTCCTCCATGTTTCTCTGAATTTTCTATCACATCGATGGCATACAATGTCATCTTGAATGTTCACGGCCAATCGCGGCGACGCAGTCGCCGGGAACACAAAAATCAGCGGCGGCTGAAAGCCGTCCACTGGATTTGATGGTTAACCACTCGATCTTAAAAACCTCTGTTAGGATAAGAGCGCCAAATCATAACGCTCCTCAGTCACCATTTTTCCCCAAATCACACGCGGTTGTTTAAGAGTCTTTGCAAATCCACAGCTCCTGTATAATGCTCCTGCTGCGTGTAAATCGCTCACTGTCCAAAGAAAGATCGATCGGTAGCCACTTTCCGTTGCGAACTGAATCGATTCCTTTACCAGACGTCTACCAAGGCCTACCCCTCGGGCACATGGATCGACCAAAAGCCAGCGAAGCTGGGCTCGATTCTCGCCCGCGTCGACGACGGCTACGGTACCGACAATCTTGCCGTCAAGTTCGGCTATCCAGATTCGTTGTCGCGCCGACTGCATCTTGGCAAATTCTGCCAGTGGGCCTGCAACGTACGCTTCAAACGTGTGGTTCCATCCTTGTTCCTTGGCATATAGGATCCCGTGCAACCAGGTAATGTATCCAATGTCCCCTGGCCTCAGTTCGAATCGCACTGCCACATCTGATGTTGAAGGAGCTGTTACTATATCACCCATACTGTTTTCATGCTTCGGTTAACGTGCTAGTCAGCCGCACCGGGCCACTAACGTATGAATTCAAAACCGCCGTCTTCCCGGTGTCGGCTGGAATGGCTGTTGGAAAAAAGCTAAAAATAGGCGCATACGCTTGTTGAACAATGTTTCTTTGGCGACTTGTAACAAGCATCATACATGTGACTTTCATGCTTCATTCAGATATCTGAGAACAGGGGCGAGCCCAGCGATCTGTGGGGCACGTTCACTTGCTTCTGCAGCAGACGACCATGGATAGCTCAAGCTGTCGAGCCAAGTGAATATGGTTGGCAAGACATCTGGGGGAAAAACTTGCATGGTCTCGATTGTTATCGCTAGGTGGCTTGCGAGGTGAGGTGGTTCCTCGGTAAACGTCCAGTCATACCGTCCGCAACCCACACGAACGTCTCTACTGGCCTTCTCAGACATGGCAACAAGCCATTTGCACACGAAGCGGCGCTCTCCTGCTACTGGACGCGCCATGCAGAAAGAGTAGACGTTCTCATAGGTCTGGCCAAAGGTCCGCACGAGGACGTTTGCGATCTCTTCACGGCCATTCGTCACCGCAGGAAAAGCGATAGCACTCGACCGATTGGCTATTTCTAGGGTCGCATCTATAGCGAAAACTCTGGCGAGGAGATGCGGTCGATTCTCGTCCTTTGCATGAAAATAAGATCGAATGGCAGTTTCAGGAGGGATGGATTTTATCATAGATTTTCCGAAGTAGACTCCGATACCAACGCCCCGCGGATGAGCGGTGTCAGCGGGGGGCAAGCTTGCTTGACACCCGTGGACATCCGCTCAATCCGCTTGTTGGCCGTAGCGGAGCGGAGGCCGGCAAGCGGATTCTTGATCCGCGGAGCGCCAACGAAAAGATCACCGGCCGGCGGAACGCCGGTCAGTGTGGATCTAATTATTGGATATCCTTTATTATTTAATCATTTAAAATATTCCTTTACATCTAATCGACGCAGAAAGAAAAAGCACCATAAGCCGAATGAGAAGAATAATATATGCCGAAAAATACTTGCGATTAAATATATATTTGCGGGGAGATTAATTAGCTTATTTATGTTAATCAGATGTGACATCAATGGCAGGGTGGATGTGAGAAGAAGATAAACAGAAATGACAAGAGTCGGAACACGCGCCCATGATTTACAATAGTATAAGCCACCACCAATGACAATTCCGCAAATGAATGCAATCAGTTCTATCATAATATACATAGAAATCATGTCTGTTGCTCGATGTGAAGGTCGTCCGGATGAATATGAGAGCAGTCCTAAAAGAGAATAAATTTTATAGAGGCAAATCAGTATCAAGATTCCCGATCAGTTCGGGCAGTAACATGCAAGTAAGCAGGCATTCATTTTCGTAATGAAGTCGCCATCCGCTCCTTCCTGAACTCAATAAAAACGATAACTCCTCCGATATGCCAGCTTTCGAGTCGTAATCAGCGGAGATTTATCAAGGAAAAAGCATGGTTGGCTGGAAATGACAACACCTACAACTGCTTGGTAGCGATCTTTAATCAGGACTGAGCATTACGGATCGAAAGGGAGCAACGCGTGGATCAGCCAGAGCCAACGGCGATTGGCTGCATCCTGTGGTTGGGCGATGTTTTTCATTCATTCTTGTCCCTTGTCAGCGCCTAACTCCCCTTTTGTTTTTTCATCAAATACTTGTTGGGCTGCCATGAGACCGTCCATCGCCCGGACAAAGCCGACTATTGGCGCTAGCTGCAAAAACATCTCAACGATCTCTTGCTCCGTAAAGCCCAAATTCAGAGCCGCCTTTACATGCACTTTCAGTTGTAACGTAGCTCCCAAGGTAACCATGCCGGCAATCGTAACGGCTTCTTTTGTCTTGATGTCCAAGCCAGGTCTCGCATATATCTCTCCAAATACAAACTCGAGCAGATACCGCGTGAAATCCGGGGAGATAAGCTTCATTTTCTCGATGACAGCACTGCCCGCTTCGCCCTCCATTTCAAGTAGCTTCTTCAGCCCCTCGTCATACCTGGAAGATTCCATTTGCCCTCCCTCTATGAAAAGATTGTTGCTGCATGGTGCCTAGCGCCCAACACGAGGGTCAGCCAGAGCCCGCTTTTGGGGCGATTGGCTGCACCCACTCGTTGGCTGTCTAATCTGTACGAAGATTCATGAGAAATCTTCCTCTGTCAATAAATACTGTTTTCTTCACAATGCCCACATTTCCGGCAGCGGGACCTGTACTACGTGTCGGTTTCATATTCGCACGGTAAACGTCTGACGCCAATTCATATATGTCGTAAGTGCCGTTTTCGATCTCGAACGACCCCAATATGGCGGCGATCCTATCGAGCATCTGGTACGCGACGCCAACACTATCCGTTTTTAACTTTGCGCACTTAATAACGACTTTTCTGTTGTTGATTTCGTATTCATTACTCCTGGTTTTCCCGATCTTTAAGCCACCGAGTCTCTCAGCAATCTTGCGGGCTGTCTGCAATCCATACTCAACCGCTCTTGCGCCGCTCTCTTGCCCCTGTGGCATCGTCAATCTCTCACTTTCACGTTTTTTGTCGCCCAGCGAAACCGATTTGTTGGCCCGTTTCTGTTTCCTTATTCGCGTGCAGGCTGCGTCATACTCGTCTGTTGTCCTTTCTGACTCTTTATCCAGAAGGGCTGAGATATCAGGATTAAGCCTGGGGTGACCACCATTCATTTCTATCCATTGCCGGATTCTGGACTCACGTTCTTGAAAAGTAGTGTGGGAATCGCATTTCTCTTTCAGAAACTCGATCCAGTCTCGGTCGCGCTTCTCCTCTGCGTTGCATGGCTTGCAGGACAAGATTCTGTTTGCCAAAGCATTCGCGCCACCTAATGCGGCGGAAACAAGGTGGTCAATATCACCGTCTTTGCTTTCGAGACGTTTGCCACAGTAAGCGCAGCTATCATTAAAGAAGTCCCGAACGCGCTTCTTGTCTTCCCTCTCCGGTTCCGGGTCAACCAGGAACCGTAATCCACGTCGCATCAGATTCTTAACTTGGGCTGGAGTCAGTTTCATATTTTATCTGTAGCCAATGTAAAGTTCACCGGGAGCGTAAGCGATCCGGTGGAACGCCTCGTTAGGCGGTCATTCTCCAGTTGATGCTGAGGCCACACCTTTTGGTTGCCTGTTTGTAAGGTGTACGAGTCGCTTCGTTAGTTTTTCTTTCAGGTCGCGGAGGTTCTCGTATTCGGGGCAGTTGTACCCTGCTAAATCGAAATGCAACCCCGTGCCTGCCTTCCGATAAAGGATCACACGGCGACCAAGAGCATGTGCATAGCCGACCTCGTAATAGACATTAGGTCGTTCGCCTGTGAGGTCAGAGAAGCAAAATTCGGCAGTCTTGATTTCGCTTAGAATTCGATTCGTGATCAGCTCTTCATGTTCGATGTCATCCGCCCGAACGGCGCGTATGTCAAACAGCTCAAACACCTGCTTGACGGCATCTGCCACGTCGATAAGTTCAGGTTTAGATTTGTCCATAGACATCATGATAAAAGCGGAATTAGGTCGGTAGCGTGCAGGTGATGTAACATCTAATTCTCCAACTGGGCCAAGACTGTGCGATGCTGACACCAAGTCGAGAATTGCGCTGATCTTTTCCTTCCAATCGGCAAAAGTACGTCGGGCCGTCTCTGGCGGGGATGGTTTACCATCAGACTGTCCAGCTGGCTGAACTCCCAAAACCGTACCCTCGTCATGTATAACCTCGGTGGTCCAAAAACGGAAGCGCCGGAGGAGAAGCGAAGCGCGCATTGCCTTTGTACCAGTCATGAGGTCTCGCTGATCTGCTTCCGATGCTAATGGTGCGTTTCGTACGGCAGGGGCGATCATTCCTGCCAATGAGATTAGGCGATCGGTTAAATTTATCGCTTCCTCGTGAAGGTTGGGAGGTAGTTCTGCCCAGAAATGATCACGCTCGAACGGCTGCCAGTCCTCTTCACGTTGGACGCTTGTGAGAGCTTCCTCCGCTTTTTCAAAATACGACTCAGAGTCAATCGCCAACCGGTCAAACTCGACAATGAGTGTCCCGCGTTCAAGCTTGTCAGACATAAATATCTCCTTTAATAAGCCTAACATGATGGTCAGCCAGAGGCCGCTTTAAGGCCGATTGGCTGCACCCACTCGTTGGGTGGTGTTTCACAGGTTTACCTTCTTCAAAGAAACGGACAGTTCATACTCGAATAGGTTAATGTCCTTCACCCGTGACGTCGCGAGTAGAAGGTCGTCCGTAATCTCTTTCGCGATGATAACACCGCGGACTGACTGACCAGGGTCTGCATGATGCTTTTCAATCCAGGCAATATATCGAAGAATTTGGCCCACGACTCGGTCATAGCCACGGGAAACCTTTAACTCGATGACCACGTAATTGTTGTTTTTGTCTACCGCCAGAATGTCAATCAGTCGACCGCCAGCAGGAAATTCAAGGCCGTTAATCCCTTCATCCTCAAAGAGTCTAAGCCCAGGTTCGATCAGAAAAAGATTCTTTGAGAGGAAACTCTGTAGGTCTTTTTCATAAGCGAATTCCGAAGCGGCTTTGTCTGACATGACCTCATCTGTTGATACGCCTTCAGAACCACCTGATGCCTCTCCATTGACATTGCCTTTATAGATGGGAGATGGATCGTTAGCTGGCTCGTAGAGCCTGTAATGGGAGGGATCGATTCTGAAGAACAGGTCATCCTCGCCGTTAGGATTCGCCTTGTAGTGAATTCTGGACGGGACGTTTGTAGACATCTTAGTAAGATGGGCTTGAATTGTTGCTTCTTTGATCTTTGGATAATGGTCGTGAAACCAGTGAAGCACTTTCTCTCGTTGCAGTATCTCTTCGGGCTTCAACCCGCTTTGCGAGACCATGTCTTTGAGCAGGAGCCTGACTGGTTTTTCATACATCGCTGCCATGGAGTTTCTCCTTGTGTGCCAGAGTGAATTTGCTGTTCAACCATCTTTGCTCTTTTTTCCAATACTGGACTTGGGCTTACCTATCTTGAGCGGGTCAAGCAGTGCCTGAATCTCCGCAAATGCGGAAAGCGAATTTGCTGCTCTCACCAGATGGCGATAAACCTCGTCGGTATCCTGATTCTCCAGCAAACTAATTGCCCGAAGAATGTTGTCGCGGACTGTATTAGCCCATATGGCGTATCTGCTGAAAGTTGCGTCGCCTTCACTGATTTGGTTGAGAGCGGCTCGACTCAAGCGAGGGGATAGCCCCTCGGTTCCACCGTCACCATATGCATGTGACAATACGATCTCGTCCTCATGATCAAAGACTTGAATGATCCGATTTACCAACTCTTCTGGGTCTCTTTTCATTTTCTACACCCAACAACAGCGTAACCGGTGCGCGGCCAAGGGACTTCGGAAAGACGCCGCCGCCTCTCCCCGCGCGTCCGATTGACGCACTCGTTATGTTTTCTTTGCGCGACACTGAGCGCACTTATCGAGATGAAACTCTTCTGTATTCCGTATCTTTTGCTCAACCTCGGGATCTTTGCAGTGAGTCACTCTCTCGCCATCCTCCACTCTCCACATCCAATTGGTCTTGGAGGGCACAATTTCGTGCTTGGCCAAAGTCCAGTTGACAACAGTGCGCCGCCTCCTGGTTTGCCCCTTAATCGGAACGTCATAATCGACCAACATGGAGCTTTCAGGGTGATGGCTCCTAAACATGGACGCTGCGGATTCAGTCAGCGCTACCCCACTCCATTGTTGCATGGCTTCCAAGTCATGAGCTTCGACCAGCGCTTTACCAACATATATGCCGTCCTCCTTGTTGACATGCATCTCTCCATAAGCGATTCCAACTCGGTATCGATAATATGGAGTATTCATCGGAATAGCGATCAACCGGTAAACGGCGTCTAAAACATTCTTTCGTCCATCTCTGTCATCTAATAGGGAATATATGACTATGGTGTCCGAGAAGGAGACATGGCCTACAGCCCCGCTCGTGAGTAGATCCTGTTGCGTATCAGATTCAAGATCTGCGCCGTGCTTGGGTATCGAGGACTCAATAACAGTCAGGATATTCTTTAAATGGTAATTCTTAAGTTCCTCTAAGGAATGATCTCTTACAAGGTTGCTGTAACCGAGGACGTCACATACCGCGACCATACGATTGTCAGACATGGGATTAGCTCCTCAGTTTTCGTGCTCTTGAAACATAACAGTGTAATAGACGGAAAATATTCCACCATATCAGGCCATATAGATGGAACAAATCTCAAGCTAATGGACCAAGATTGCAAGATCCTTCGTTATCACCGCTACGGCTATCGCACGGAGCAGACCTATTGTCAATGGATACTTTGTTATATCAGCTACTTCGGAAGCAATACCCATCCGTGTCTGCTCGTGGAAGTGGGAGCCTGAGTGATGCCATTTAGAGAGCATGGCAACCATTGTCATTTAACATAATAAAATTAAGCAGTCTGCCCGTTATCCCTCCCTCTTTGCGGTGGGAATAGAACCATTTGTTTGCGCAGGACGTACAGAGATCTGCATTGTGAATGTTCTCCCCGGGAACCCCCAGCTCTTGAAGCTGATGACGGTTAGCGAGGGCAAGGTTCAGCTTCCACTTTCCCATTTCCCGGCCCATGCCTATTCCCGGCCCCGCTTCCGAAAGGGGCGTAAAAATTTTATCCCTTGCCGGATGGGATTCCATTGCCTGATATACCTTAGCATCAACTTCATAACAACAAGCCCCGATGGCGGGACCTATGGCCGCCTGGACGTCCTGAGGTCTTGTCCCGTATCGTTCAGAAAGCGACCTGAGCACCTTTCCGGAAATATTCAGGGCCGAGCCCCGCCACCCGGCGTGCACGGCGGCAACGATTCGTTTTTCCGTATCAACCATTAATACGGGAACGCAATCGGCCGTCTTCATACAAAGGGCCAGACCCGGCCGGTTCGTAATAATGGCGTCATAGTTCAGTGGCTGATGGTCAAAGGTTTGGGACTCGGCATCGTCAATGGTAAGAATGCGGTCCCCGTGGACCTGATGAACCTGAAAAAAATTCCGTCTTGAAATACCGAAGGTTGCGGCAACCATATCCCAGTTTTTTCTTATGTTTTCATCGTTATCGCCCTCTTTCAGGCTCATGTTGAGGCTGGCAAACGCACCCTCGCTGACCCCGCCCCGGCGGGTACAGAAGGCATGGGTTAAAAAGGGATAGGCCCGCCAGGCAGCCGCCTCGAAATACTCAATATTGCCCTGTTTAACAAGTTCAAGCATTATATCTCCTGAAAATGGACGTCAAAGACACCTCTTGCATCCCCCTTTGTCAAATGGGGACGGAATTGGTCAGAAATTTACAGAGATCGCCCATATCCTGGGGAAGGGGAGCCTCGAAAACCAGCTTCTGACCGGTGGCCGGATGGGTAAAGGCAATCCGGTGGGCATGGAGGGCCTGCCGGGTCATTTCCTTGAAGCGGCGGCGTATGGACTGGTCGGATATATCCATGATTTTCCTAGAATTTCCATAAATCTTGTCACCCACCACGGGATGCCCCAGGGCAGTCAGATGGACCCGGATCTGATGGGTCCGCCCCGTTTCGATAGCAACGTCAAGGAGGGTAGCCATGCCATATCTTTCCCGGACCCGCCAGCGGGTGACGGCGCTTTTTCCCTGGCGGCTCTTCGTAGACATCTTCTTGCGCTCGACGGGATGCCTCCCCACCGGCAGGTCGATAACTCCTTCATCATCCGTAACGTCCCCATAAACCAGGGCCAGGTAATTCTTTTCCACCCGGCGGGCTTCGAAATGTTCCGCTAGGGTCCGATGAATCTCATCGGATTTGGCCACAATCATGAGTCCGGATGTGTCTTTGTCGAGGCGATGTACAATTCCTGGCCTCAGAACCCCGCCGATTCCCGAAAGATCATGGCAGTGGTAAAGAAGGGCATTGACGAGGGTGCCCTGACGATTGCCCGCCCCGGGATGAACCACAAGTCCGGGCTGTTTGTCGATCACCAAGAGGAACGAATCCTCATAAACCACTTTTAAAGGTATGTTTTCCGGTAAAACACCGCTGTCTTCCGGTTCGGGAAGTTGCAGCAGCACCTCGTCCCCCGGTTTCAGCCGGGAAGAGGCCTTTGGCGTCTTATTGTTGAGAAGGACATGTCCTGCCGCCACGATCCTCGGCATCTGGGAACGAGACAGGGAAACCTGCCGGCGGGACAGAAAGACATCGAGGCGCAGCCCCGTCTCGTCCTCCTCCACGATGAAGTGTTGTGTCTTGATAGATTCTGTCATTCCCGCAATGACCCTGAGGGGGTTGCTGCGGAAGTCACCGTCTTCAAACCTTCCAGAATAAAGGGGAATTCCTCCTCTTCCACGGTGCGCATATCCATAAGGACATCCGCTGCCGCGATCCGGGCAATGATGGGAATCTCCAGGCGTCTCAGCATCTCCTCCAGACGAACGGCAGACATGAGTAGCGGCGTCATGACCACAAGCATCGTGGGAATCTCCTGTCCAGGCAGGGAGCCACCTCCCGCCGCCGACATTCCTTCTTTCAGAGAAAAGCGTATCCCTTCAAAATTGGCCCTCTTCAGTTTCCGGAGCAGCTTTTTCGCCCGGGCGGCAACCCCGTCAAGAGGCTCCGTAAGGGCCTTGAGGACCCGCAAATCCTTTCTGGCCCGCTCCGGATTCAAATAATGGATCATCGTCGCCTCCAACGCCGCCAGGGTGAGCTTGTCGATACGCAGGGCGCGGTTGAGGGGGTTTTTCCTGATCTTTTCCAGAATCGTCCCTTTGCCGATAATGATCCCGGCCTGGGGACCACCGAGGAGCTTGTCCCCGCTGAAGGTCGCCACATCAACGCCGGCGGCGACAACATCTTCCACCGTCGGTTCCCGTTGCAGGCCGTGCAGGCCCAAGTCGATCATACACCCGCTTCCCAAATCGTTCATCACCGGGATGCCGTGTTCATGACCCAGGGCCACCAGGGATTTGAGATCCACTTCTTCCGTAAAACCGATGATCCGGAAATTGCTCGTATGAACCTTCATCAGCAGACGGGTATCGGCGCTGATCGCCTTTTGATAGTCCTTCAGGCGCGTCCGGTTCGTCGCCCCCACCTCGCGCAGGCGGGCGCCGCTTCTTTCCATTACCTCGGGGATGCGGAATTCCCCGCCGATTTCGATCAGTTCTCCCCGGGAGACAATGGCCTCGCCTCCCAGAGCCAAGGTATTCAGGACCAGCAGGACGGCGGCGGCGTTGTTGTTTACCACCAGGGCGTCTTCCGCCCCGGTCAGACGACAGATGATATCCCGCACATGGTCGTAGCGAAGTCCCCGCTCACCTTTTTCCAGGTCGAATTCAAGGTTGGAATAACCACGGCTGACCTCGATGATTCGGTCCAGGGCGGAGGCGGCAAGGGGGGCCCGGCCCAGATTGGTATGGAGGATAACCCCGGTGGCGTTAATCACCCGCCGGAGCCGATAGGTATGCAAACCATCGATACTAAGAATAATTTCTTCGGCAAGCCCCGCCATGGAAGGGGGAGAAAAGCCCCTCTTTCCCTCTTTCCAGACCATGATTTTTTGGCGCCAGTTCTCGACCGTTGACCGGCAGGTCTCCTTCACCAGGGGCCTGGGAGCCCTGTCCAGCACCCCCTTCTTCTCCAGATCGAGGAGGAGTTCGTCTATCTTGGGCAATTGCTTCAACCATTCCCTTTTCCTGTCATCCATAACTTTCTCCTGTCGGGGCCGTCAGCTTAACTTTGGAGCTTTTCCCTGCAAAAATCACGAAAATTATTTACGGAAGTGAAAAATTCCCGCATCATGATCACCCAGCTATAGCACCCCTTGTCGGTCAGGGTCAATCGGCCCTTATCGTAGCGGAGACGTCCCGCCAGGATAAATGACAAAATCTCGAACCAGAGATAAGGCCAGGGATTTACGCCATATTTATCATAGAAGGTCTTCAGGTCGAGGCGGGTTCCAAAAAGCTTCATTAAAAAATCGTAACGCATCTGGTCTTTCCGGCTGAAGATCCGGTCCGCCATGAGGGGCGCCTCCCCGCGATCTATTTTCTGTATGTATTCCTGGATATTGAAGGTATTGGCATAGCAGACGCCGTTCAGGAAACCGATGGAACCGCTTCCCAGACCGGCATATTCGTCATAATCCACAATATACTCATCGATCATGCTGTCTTTCCGGGAAAAACACCAGGCCGAAGAAAACCGGTAGGTCGGCAGGAGTCGCCGGAGGATCTGGGCATAAAACCGCTCTTCCCTTCCGTAATCAACCTTCCCCAAGGTTTTCGCAACCTGTTGACGGGTCGAGTCCGATACCATCAAGGGATAATAGGTCACCTGATCGACACCGATCTTTAAAAGGGTCTTCAGATCCTGGTCAAGGATCTCGGGCGTCTGGGAGGGGAAATTGAACATCATGTCGGCATTGAGGGTATCAAAACGCCCGCCGATGGCGGCAAGACGGGCGGCAATTTCCTCTCCGGCACCGTATTTCTCAAAGCGGTCCATGTCCTTGAGCAGACCGTTATCGAAGCTCTGGACCCCCACGGAGAGGCGATTGACGCCGGCCTCCTTCAAGATCCGGAGCCGGTCTTCCGTCAAGTGGTTGGGGTTCGTTTCCACCGATATTTCCCGGATGGAAAAACAGTCTTTCGCAACCCGGAGGGTGTCGGCCAATTCCTCGATCATAACCGTCGGGGTGCCGCCGCCGACATAAACACCGCCAAAATCATACCCCCGTTCACGGTAGAGTTGAATTTCTATCCTCAGGGCCTGGAAATAGCTTCTGCACACCGATTCATCGAAGAGAAACCGGTTGAAGGAGCAATAGGGGCAGAGCTTCTCGCAGAAGGGCACATGGAGATAAAGCAGGCGGGGCGTCTGCTTGGGGGCAATGGGGATAACAGGCGGGTTCCCTTCCTCGAAACGCATGGCCCGGGAGAACTCCCGGCGGACGACAGCGGTGATGGTTTGATTGATTATTCTCTGAATCATATCGTCTCCCCTATCAAATCGTCGGAATATATTCAAGATTATTCGGCATCGTAGGATCTTGCAATAATCCCTCCCCGGTGTTATAGGGGGCTGCGAAAGATCCATATTAAACGAGGTAGAAATACGGCAATGAAAAAAGTCCTGTCCCTGTGGTCAAATGATCAGATCAATGAAGAAGAATCACGCATTCTAAGGGCGACATGCGCCGATCTCCCCATTCCCCTGGACGCGGAAGCAAAGAAGTCCGTCCGGGACCTTGTCGAGGCCTTTCTCGAACGGGATGACGCCTCGGGACTCGCGGCCCCCCAAATCGGCATCTCCAAGAAAATCATCATCTTCCGCAATCGGGGATTTTCAAAGGACGGGGCTTCCGACGGCACCTGGACCAGGAAAGACGTCGAGGTCCTCATCAACCCCAGAATTACCCAGAACCGGGGCGATCAGATCGTCCTCGCCGAAGGTTGCCTTTCCTGCCCCGACATCAAAGTGGAAATTGCCCGCTATCCCGAGATCAAGGTGCGGGGATTCGATGTCCACGGCCATAAAATCGGCAAGCGCTATCTCGATTTTGTGGCCCGCATCGTTCAACACGAACTGGACCACCTGGAAGGAAAGCTGATTGTCGATTACGACGAAGGTTCCTTTTTCGTACCCAGAAAGAAACGCAATTTCTTCGAGACACTGTTCCAGAAACAATCCGGCTGAATACACAGCCCGCCTTTCCTGGACCAGCATTCCCAGAACCGGTCTATCCAGGAGAAATAGATGAAGGAGTATTAATCCATGACGCAACCGAACAACCCGCCCCCGACAGATTTTATCCGTGACTTCATCGAAGACGACCTCAGAACAAATAAAAATGACGGAGTCGTCGCCGTCCGCTTCCCCCCGGAACCGAACGGCTATATCCATATCGGACACGCCAAGTCGGTATGCCTGAATTTCGGCATTGCCGCCCAGTATGGAGGAACCTGCAATCTCCGGATGGACGACACGGACCCCGCCGGCGAGTCTCTCGAATATGTCGAGTCCATCATCCATGACATCCACTGGCTGGGATTCGACTGGCAGGGTCGCCTGTTCTTTGCCTCCGACTATTTTGAACAATTGTACCAGTTTGCCGTCGCCCTCATCAAGGCAGGCAAGGCTTATGTATGCAGCCTGAACGCCGAGGAGACAAGGGAGCACCGGGGCAGCTTCACCGAGGCGGGCACCGAGAGTCCTTATCGTAAACGCTCCGTCGAGGAAAATCTTGACCTCTTTACCCGGATGCGGGCCGGCGAATTTCCCGATGGGGCCCATGTCCTCAGGGCCAAAATCGACATGGCCGCCTCCAATATCGTGATGCGGGACCCCATCATGTACCGCATCAAACGGGAGCCTCACTTCCGGACCGGAACCGACTGGGTCATCTATCCCATGTACGATTTCGCCCACTGCCTGTCCGACGCCCTGGAGGGGATCACCTATTCCATCTGCACCCTGGAATTCGAGAATAACCGTCCTTTGTACGACTGGTTTGTGGAACAACTGATTCCCGGACGCCGTCCCCGGCAGATCGAATTTGCCCGCCTCAATGTCAGCTATACGGTCTTAAGCAAGCGGCGGCTCATCGAACTAGTGGAAAAGAAATACGTCTCCGGCTGGGATGACCCCCGGATGCCCACGGTGGCCGGCATGAGGCGCCGCGGCTACACACCGGAGGCGATCAGGAAATTTGCCGCCGCCATCGGGGTGGCCAAGAATGACAACCTCGTGGACGTCGCTCTCCTTGAACACTGTGTCCGCGAAGACCTGAACGAGCGGGCGCCCCGGGCGATGGCCGTCTTGCGGCCCCTCCGGGTGGTCATCGACAACTACCCGGAAAATCAGGTCGAAGAGTTTGAATGCCCCAACCATCCGCAAAACCCGGAAATGGGCACCCGGAAGGTTCCCTTCTCCCGTGTTCTCTATATCGAAAACGATGATTTCCTAGAGGATCCACCCAAAAAATATCATCGCCTCGGTCCCGGGCGGGAGGTCCGCCTCCGGAATGCCTACGTCATCCGTTATGAGAGCATGGTGAAAAACGAACAGACCGGTCAAATCGAGGAAATCCACTGCACCTACGACCCGGAGACCCGCAACGCCCCCCCGGCGGACGGACGGAAGATCCCCGGGGTAATCCACTGGATAGCGGCGGATCATGCCGTCCCTGCCGAAGTGCGTCTGTACGACCGCCTATTCCGGGTTCCCGAACCGAAAGATGAAAACTATACTGCCGATTTGAACCCCGACTCTCTGGCAATCCTTGCCAAATGCTATGTAGAGGCCAGCCTGAAAGATACAATACCGGGAACGGGTTATCAGTTTGAGCGACTTGGTTATTTCTGCGCGGATTTGAAAGATTCCCGGCCCGGCAAACCCGTCTTCAATCGGATCGTCCCCCTCCGGGATTCATGGGCCAAGATCGCCGGGGGCGGAAAGTAAAAAAGGGGGGACAGATTTTAATCTGTCCCCCCAGAAAAAATAAATCCGTCCCCTTTTCGGTCTTTAAGAAATCAGCCGTGATTTAAGGAGTCGGCTGCATTGGTTAGCTCTTGAAAATTTTCAGACCGTAGCATTCATATTAGCCCCAAATCTTTTAGCTCTTTCTCGTGCAGATCCCGCAGAAATAATTTATGGCTCGGTGCGGTTTCCTCATCTTCGGCATCTTCATTCGATATCCCCGGACTATAACCTCTATCCAGAATACATGCGAGAGGATCAAAAGTGTCATGAAAGTAAATCCAATACTGTTCGATATTACCAAATTGTGGGTAAACGCAACGAATCACTGACCACCAAGACTTTAGTCTGTACCAGCCGAGTTCGACCTGACAGTTATCCAAGTAAATCAAAACACCACGCATTTGTCGATTGTACATCGTGATGTCATGGCACAAAGCCATCTTGGCAACTGTGAGTTTTTCAAATTGGTCTTTGTCAACATGCTTCGGGAGAAGAAAGAAGTCTACCCTCACATTCTTATCATCTAGTACTAGCCGTTGCGCTGCTCCTCTGGACTTTTTCTTGTGTTCTTGGCTTCCAACGGGGAAAGAAGTAGGAATGTACAGGCTAAAGACGGGAAACATGAATATTCTCTTCTGTTCGATTACACCGTCGAGGACTGTCCAAGATAGCTTTCTATCTCCGCTCTTTAGATGGATTTTAGGTCCTTCAATTCTGCCATTAAGGTTGACGTAATTGCCATGCCAGGTACAGGCATTGATTTTGCCGGGGAACCCATAGTCTACAAACCTGTCGGCCCGTTGGGCTGTGATTCTCTCGAAAAACCTACCTCTCGCGGCTTGAACAAATACATCAAGCTCTCCCCTCGCAGCCGTCGATGCTTCTGAAATCCGTATTGTGCAAAGAGGACTCAATTGATCTGTTCTATAAACTCTTATCGTATCGTCAGATGACATCTGATAAAATGATCCTTCAGTAATGCGGAGCTACGCAGCGGCAACAATTTAATATACGAAAAACCGTGAACCCAGCTGCTGGATTACAGTCCTATACATACAAAAATATTTCAAGATACTTGGCACCCTTTGACAATGCAGGAGATCATAACTTAAGTTGAAAATGTGACTCCCTGGGTGGATAGACTCCTCCAGGGCACCTATGCATAAGGCTCAGTACCCCAACCTTCTTGCATTATTAAGCGCCTTGTCTCTCCATTCCCCTGAATAGTCAGCTCTCACATATGTATCATATGCCATCCTGAAATACCTCCCTGCCATGTCACGTTGACCCTTTGTTTCGTAAAGCACAGCCATGTTGTTCATGAGATTGGCATAACCGGTGGCATTCTGTAACCCGAGACTGGCATAAATGGATTGGGAGTTAAGGTAGTATTCCAACGCACGATCAAGCTGGCCCTTGCCAAAGTAAACAATGCCGATGTTATTTATGAGACCGGCGTAGTGGGCGGTATTCTGTAGTCCCAGCCTGTCCCTTATGGATTGGGAGTTAAGGTAGTATTCAAGCTCACGATCAAGCTGGCCCTTGCTCCCGTAAACAGCGCCGATGTTCATCATGAGCCCGGCATAACCGGCGGTATTCTGTAGTCCCAGCCTATCCTCAATGGCTTTGTCTTTCAGGTAGTATTCCAGTGCACGGTCAAGCTGGCCCTTGCTCCTGTAAACAACGCCGATGTTCCCCATGAGGGCGGCATAATCGGCGGTATTCTGTAATCCGAGTCTGTCCCTTATGGACTGGGAGGTCAGGAAGTATTCCAGAGCATGGCCAAGCTGACCCTTGCTCCCGTAAATATTGCCGATGTTCCCCATGAGATTGGCATAACCGGCGGTATTCTGTAGCCCGAGCCCGTCCATTATGGATTGGGAGTTCAGGTAGTATTCCAGCGCACGGTCAAGCTGAACCTTGCTCTGGTAGACAGAGCCAATGTTCATCATGAGACTGGCGTAACTAGCAGTATTCTGTAGCCCGAGCCCGTCCATTATGGATTGGGAGTTCAGGTAGTATTCCAGTGCACGGTCAAGCTGAACCTTGTTCTGGTAAACATTGCCGATGTTATTCATGAGATTGGCATAACCAGCGGATTTGTTTTCATTGCGGCCCTTAAAGATTCTCTTGGCCTTCTCAAGATATCCGAGGGCTTCGCTAAAGAGGTTTAGTGTATTCCCAGCAGTCCAACCTGCTTCCATCAGTGCATCGGTGTAGTTCGGGTCAATATCAAGAGTCTTCTTGAAATTGGCAAGCGCTTCTTTAGGGTTGGTGTCCTGAACCTCTAATCCTTTTGCATACCATTCATAGGCGTTTAATTTGGGTCTCGGTTTTTCCTCTATCTTCTTTTTGTCTTGTTTGGTAAGCTTCACAGGTTTGACGTCGGCAATGGTGATTTTTTGTGTCTCACCCATCAAGGTAAATACCACCTTATCCTGCAAGTCAAAGATACCATTGATGGTGCCGTCGATTTTGGTGGAGCTTTCTACCTTGCCCGTTTCAACATTTACAAGTCTTGCATGCACCCTGATGCGTTCACCTGATACAAGATAGCTTCCCGTAAAGATAACGTTGGCGCCGGTGAGCTTGCCAAGTTTCATCATCCTGTCTTCTTCTGCAAGACCGGAGAAGATGAACTTAACCTCTTCCAGTACCTTCTTCCTGTCTTGATTGGAGACAACACTGATATTTTGAATGCGCGTGAGGTCAGAGATGACGGTGTCTGTCATACCTGCCGATATCCAGGAGTATTCCTTATCTCCTGTGTTCTCAAAGGGATGCACCAATATATTCATCTGTTTCGCGGTGCATGGGGTGGTGAATAAAAAGAAAAAGAGAAAAAATGTAAATGTCATTAGGAAAAATGGTTTCTTCATCGTGCCCTCCTTGAGAAAACAACCTTATCCCAATTTCTGTCTATCCTCCCGGATAACATGCAATTCATGGGCAGACAAAAGCGGATCGGCCCCGAGGTAGGCGTTGCCACCGCCTGGGTGGGGAAAAAATCTATCCCCTTTTCCCATTATCATTTTACAGAAAGATAATTTTCGGCAGTTACTAAAAATTCCGTTGTCAATAGCATCAATTCTTCAATATCGGGATCTGTGATGGTTGTGAATTCCATATAATCGCCTTTTTGTCGAAGTTCAAATGCACGATGCAGCGCTTTCGATAAACGTTTATCGAATATCTGTGATTTTACAAATTCACGGTCGAAGGCAGCGATGATTCCTGAATGTTTTGAAGAGCTAACCTGCTTGTTTTGCAGGAGGGCAAGAACCGCATAGAACATGGCATAGTATAAGCGATTCATGACAGATCTGTTGCTCATTTTCTCGCGAAGCAGGACCTTTGCCTCCTTCAATGATTCTCTCGCCTCCGTTAAACGATAGTCCATCAAGGAGTGCTGAAATTCCTTCATATGCTGATGCCTTCCCGTTGGATGTTACGAATAAAAAGCGACTCACTTAGAGGACCGTGGGCAATTTCAAGCTCATCGACGACAATAGGAACAATGACAATATCTGCCGGGAAGCCTGCTTCCCAAGCACAATCACTTATATAACGATCGATTTCGTGATCAAGATTGGCCACGGTAACCAAAATATCCAGATCGGATTCTTTGACCGCATTTCCCCTTGCCCGCGATCCAAATACCCTGATATCTTGTACGGATATTTTATTAACCACAAGCTCTTTGAATTTTTTGGCTAGCGCGAGATCTTTTGCATTCATAAAACCTCCATGACTTCCGCCTTATATCCACCTATCGGAATTATATTATACCGCAATGATGAGGTCAATCTTTTCGTTTTCACCACCGCCGGCCTTACCCCCAGAGGATCAGGCCCGTCTCCAGTTTTGCCGCCAGGTCTTTGTGGCGGGGAATAACCCGGACGCCGTAGCTGTAAAGCCCGTTCTGCTTCACGATATAGTCCGCGGAAAAGGTCAGAATCCCATCCCCGGACCTGTCGGTCAAAGCCAGGGGGACGCTCTCCGGCTGACTGATAAAATCATGGCCGTTCCGGTGGCCGATGACCATTTCTACCAGTATTTCCTCGGGGGCCAGTTTTCCCGGATCGATCCGGGCGCTGACGGTCAGGGGCTGATCGACAATGACCGTATCCCCATGTATGCCCTCGACACTGACGTCAATGAGCTTCAGAGAAGAAAAACGCATGGGAAGTTTGGCTTTCCAGTCGGCCATCTGTCTGGCCAGGGCGAAATCATCGGCGGTAAGCTCGCATTCCCGGTGCGCCGACGGTGCATACATCTCCCGGAGATATTCCAGGAGCATCCGGTCGGTGTTGAATACCGGCGTCAGGGACTGCATGGATTGCTTGATCATGGCCAGCCATTTTTCCGGAATCCCGGCGGCGTCGCGCTCGTAAAAGCTTGGGATCACTGCGTTTTCCAGAAGGCTATAGAGGGACTGGCCGTCCTCCCCGTCGGTATTGCCCTGGGGTTCCTCATAGCCCTTCAGGACCGGGCCGATGGTCCAGCCGTTGACGCCGTTATATCCTTCCACCCACCAGCCGTCGGAGACGCTCATATTGAGGACACCGTTGATCACCACCTTGATGCCGCTGGTCCCGCTGGCCTCGAGGGGCCGCCGGGGATTGTTCAGCCAGAGATCCACCCCCTGAACGAGATGGCGGGCGATGCGGATGTCATAATTCTCCAGAAAAAAAATCTTCCCTCGAAACCGTTCCTCCCGGCATATGCTCAGAACCTTCTCAATCAGGCCTTTCCCCATGCCGTCATTGGGATGGGCCTTCCCCGCAAATACCAGGTGCACCGGCCGGCTCGGATGATTCACGATCCGGTCGAGGCGATCCAGGTCCGACAGGATCAAATCCGCCCGTTTGTAGGGGGCAAAGCGCCGGGCGATCCCGATCATGAGGGCTCCGGGGTTCAGTTTCGCGAATAGTTCCTCCCGCCACATCCGGGCAGAACCGTATTTCACGCCCCGTTTGGACACATCATCGCGGATCAGATCGATGGTCTTCTGTTTGAGTTCATAACGCACCCGCCATAACATGGCGTCGGGTATATCCTGGACCCGGGTCCACCGCTCTGTGTCGGTAAGGTTCTTTTCCCAGTCCATTCCCAGGTAGGCTTCGAGGAGGGACCGCATCCGCGGGGCAAGATAGGAAAGGACATGGACGCCGTTGGTAATATGACCGATGGGAATATCGGAATCGTCGAAACCCTTCCAGACGTCCCGCCACATGCGCCGAGAGACCTGGCCATGGACCATACTGACGGCGTTACTGCGGAGGGTCATTTTAAAGGCAAGGATATTCATGAAAAAGGTCTTCTCCTCTCCCCCTTCCCGACGTCCCAGTTCCCAGAACTGGGCCCAGGACAGACCGGAGCGTTTCACAAAACCGGCAAAATAGTGTTCCATGAGATCTCTTGAAAATCTTTCATTACCGGCTTCGACGGGGGTGTGGGTCGTAAAGACGCTGCTGGAACGGACGACCTCCGCGGCCTCCTCGAAGGTCAGCCCCTCTTCCTGCATGAGGGATTCGATACGCTCAAACAGCAGGAAGACCGAGTGCCCCTCGTTGATATGATAAACTCGGGGCTTGATCCCCAACTTTTTCAGGAGCCGGACCCCGCCCACCCCCAGAAGGATCTCCTGTTCGATGCGGGTTTTCTGGTCGGCGCTATAAAGCCGGGCAGTGATCGTCCGGTCCTGAAGGGTATTGCGGGGCACATCCGCATCCAGGAGATACAGAGACACCTTGCCCACCTTGACCTCCCAGATATTGGCAAAAAGGGTGCGGCCGGGCAGGTCGATGGCGATCTGCACTTCGGCGCCCTGGTCGTCCTGGACGATCTGGACAGGCATGCTGGAGAAGTCGTTTTCGGGATAGTTTTCCGTCTGCCGACCGTTTTCGTCGATGACCTGCTGGAAAAAGCCGTTCTTGTAAAGGAGGCCCACAGCCACCAGGGGCAGGTTCAAGTCGCTCGCCGTTTTCAGATGGTCTCCGGAGAGGGTGCCCAGGCCCCCGGAATAGATGGGAAGACATTCGTGGAGGCCGTATTCCGCCGAAAAGTAGGCTACCGGGGATGACCAGCGAAGCCCCGGCGGCGCCGGGGTACGCTTACGGGGTCCCTTTTCGCCCATATAATCGTCAAACTGCTGCATTGTCTGGGCGTAGAGACTTAAATAGCTAAAGTTTTCAGATGCTTCCTGGAGGACATCGGGGGACACCGTCTCTAACATGCGGACGGGATTGCTGCGCATTTCCTTCCAGAGCTTCAGGTCGAGGGTGGCAAAAAGGTCGAGGGCCCGGGGATTCCAGGTCCACCAGAGATTGTAGGCCAGCTCCCGGAGGCGGACGATCTGATCGGGCAGATTCGCTACCGCGGTGAAGGAGCGGAAGTGGGGCTGCACGGAAACGGCGCCGGCAAAGACATGGCGCATATCCGCCCGCTCGTCCGCATCCGCCAGCTTGTCTGCCCGCTCCCCGGCAATGCGGCCGGCCTGGTTGTAGGCCTGAAGATAGAGCTTGTAGAATTCCTGCCAATTCGCTTTCAGGGCGATCTGGCGGGCTTGCTTCCGGCGGTTTTCCATCTCCCCGGGTGTCCAGTCGAGAAAGTTTTTCAAGATCCCAAAGAGATGATCCTCAATGGAGCGGATCGGTTGCCCCCGCCTGCGCAGGATGAATACCCCCTGGTTTTCGCCGCAGGTCCGCTCGACCCAGACGCCGAAACCCGCCTGATCCGTGGTAACGGTAGGCACCCCATAGGCGACGCCTTCCAGCGGCGTGTATCCCCACGGTTCATAGTAGGATGGGAAAACCCCCAGGTCGCACCCGGCAAGGGCTTCATAGTATGGCATATCGATGAACCCGTCATGGCCGTTAAGGTAGGCGGGATTAAAAATAACCTGGACCCGGCCGCCGGGTTGATTCATCAAACCCAGACCTTTACAGGCCTGGAGGATCGGATCCGAGCTCTCATTATGGAGGCGATGGGTCGCAATGGGTATCGGTCCCGATTCAATCCTGGTCTGATCGTCCCTAAGACAGGGAATCAGGTCCGTATAGCCCCCGAGCATAAATAGGAACACCAGGACAGGGACATCACCGGGAACTTCCTTCTCCAGGCGCCCCAGGGCATTGAGGAAGACATCCACCCCTTTATTATGAAACTCATAACGCCCGGAAATAATAATTATCTTTGTTTCTTTCGGCAGGTCACGGCGGAGAAACCGCGCCGCTGCCGCCAGCAGTCGTTCCCGGAACCGCTCCGCCGGTTGCCGATTCTCAGTGTAGTCGGGGATGTTCTCCATATCCAGGCCATTGGGGGTGATCACATCGGGGCTGCGACCCAGGAAATTCTTCGCTTCCGCAGCGGTGATCTCGCTCACCGTCGTAAAACAGTCCGCCTCCCGGGCGGAGATCAACTCCATGGAATACTTCGCCGAAATATTGTGGGCGCTCGCCTCCCGCTGGGGGGCGATATGCTCCATCATGGCGTAGATGTCCATCCCCGAACCGGCCAGGGAACGGCCAAGAATAGTCGCGTGGGTAGTAAAAACGGTGCCGATCTCGGGAACCCGCTTTTTCAGATAAAGCAGGCCCGCCCCGCACATCCATTCATGAAACTGGGCGACGGCATGGGGACAGATTTGAAATCTGTCCCCCCGCACGGAAAGATTATAGATGGTTTCAATCACTTCCCCACAGGCAAAGCTGAACATAACCGGTTCGATATAATCCCACCCCCCCGCGATGGAATCGACGCCATAAGCCTCCCAGAGGCGAAACAGGAGCTGTTCCTTGTCATATTTCTTGCCTGCGCCGACAAGGATCACCTTCGGCTCTCCGGGTATTTTCCAGCGACCGAAACGACAGGGGATATCCTTGATCGCCGTCCCTTCCCGGATCTTTGTCCAGCAGGCCTCGTCCGTTTCTTCAAAATCCACGTTGGTCTTCAGATCCGGCCCCAGGAGGAGATAGTTGTCTCCATATATCCGCAGGGCCTCCTGCAGCTTGCTCGTAATGACCGTATAAATGCCGCCGACCTTGTTGCAGATCTCCCAACTGACCTCAAAAAGATAGCCTTGCCGGTTTTCTGTCATGACCTTTTCTCCTTTTTCACCTGTTTCGATAAATCATCCAGTATATTCATATAGTTGATGTAGGCGTCATAGGGCGACGGGTAGGGATTGAAATATTTGTGCACATCCCCGTCGGCAAACCATTTGGTACACATATAATAGAAGTGGTCCGAGGTCTGCAATTTTCGCCAGCTATCCAACAAAATCGTATCTTTACATGCTTTGACGGTCGCCTCCAGGCCGTAAAGGGTACCGGCGGCATCCTGCTGCATGGCGTTTCCCAGCCAGGCCGTCAGATCACGCTCCGTATCGGCCCAGGAGGACAGCTCCGGCGCGTCGATACTATCCACAGATTCAACCGTCCCCGCAATCTCCGCCGGGGTCGCAAATACGAAGTCCCGATGCTTGAGAATCCCCCCGGGAAGTTTTTCCAGAAAGCGAAAAATCCCTGTATCCGCCCACTGGTGCTCCCCGAAAGTCTCATAGTCCATGAACAGATTGATCACCGTCCCCGCGCCGTTTTCGCCATGGATCCAGTGGGCGTATTTTCCCACCGTCAGGGGATATTCCTGCCAGCCCCGGTTGGAAAACCGGAAGGAGACATCATCGGACAACCGGTAATTTCGCAGGAGCAACTTGATCCGTCCGTCCCCGGCCCCATCCCAGGAAGCCCGGTAAACCCGATTGGGAGACCGATCGTCAAGCAAGGCTTCCGCCCCTTCCGCCAGAATCACCTCATAACCAAGGCTTTCCGCCTCCCTGGCCAGATCATTATTGTAAATCAGTTCGGTAAAACGAAAGGTCTTTCCATCCTGGCCAAACAACTCTTTAATCTTCCGGCGGTGCCTGCTTACCTGAGCGCGAAACTCATCCCTGCTGAAGAGAAAGGAGAGGGAGTGGTAGTAAGTCTCGTTAAGAAACTCGACACATCCCGTTTCCGCAAGACGCTGGAAGCTTTCCAGGACATCGGGCCGGTACGTTGTCAGTTGATCCAGCAGGACCCCGGAGATAGAAAAGGCCACACGAAATCTTCCTTCATGCTTACGAATCAGGTTCGACAACAGGGCGTTGGCAGGGAGATAACAGCGCTCCGCAACCTTCTCCAATAGCCGCCGGTTCTCCTCCCGGTCCTCATAGTCGTGATCATGACCGATGTCAAAAGCGGTATATCTTTTCAAACGGCAGGGCTGATGTACCTGAAAGTAAAGACAAATGGCCGGCATCTTATTAAACCTTATAGACTTCCAGGATCTTCAGTACCGCCTTTTCCCAGCGCAGGTTTTTCAGCTCCTCCCTTGCCCTTTCCACAAGCTCCCCCGCCAGGGGGGGATATTTGAGAACGGCAATCATCTTGTTGGCCATCTCATCAACGTCCCAGAAATCGACCTTCAAAGCGTGTTTCAGGACCTCGGAGACGCCGGACTGCCGCGAGATGATTACCGGGACATCGTACATCATCGCCTCCAGGGGCGCCAGGCCAAAGGGTTCCGAAACGCTTGGCATGACATACAGATCCGCTCTGGCAAAGGCCTCCTCTACCTGAGAGCCCTGGAGAAAGCCGGTGAAGTGGAAGCGCTTTCCGATCTTCAGTTCCGCCACCAGCTCGACCATGCGGGGCATCATATCACCGGACCCGGCCATGATAAAGGTCACCTCCGGCATTTCCTTCAGCACCCGGGCGGCAGCGGCAATGAAGTAATCCGGCCCTTTCTGAAAGGTAATTCTACCCATAAACAGGACAACCTTATCATCCCCGGCCCTCCGGGTATGGTATATCTCCCCCGCCTCCCGGTGGCTAAGGGCGTTATACACGACAAAGATCTTTTCGGGGGCAATCCCATACCGGCTGACGATCATTGTTTTTGTGTAATGACTGACGGCAATGATCTGGTCCGCCGCCTCCATCCCAAAGCGCTCCAGCTCAAAAATCCGCTCGTTGATCTCCTCGCCGCTCCGATCGTATTCCAGGGAATGGATCTGGAGGATAAAGGGCTTCCCTGACGCCTGACGCGCGGCGAGGCAGGCCGGGACGGTCATCCAGTCATGGCCGTGAATGACATCGAAGGTCTCCCGGGCGGCGATGAGGCCGCCGGCTTCCCCATAACGGCGGACCTCGGTAAACAGATCGACGCCATAACCTTCCCCGGCAGCCAGATAACTGTCCGCCGGCCAATCCCGGGGACCCTGGTGTTCTCCTCCCGATTGTCGGGCATTCAGGTAAGGACGGAGGACAATAGGAGCACTTAGAAGAGAAGGAGGCAAAAGGGAATCTTCAGGAAATGGCTTTTCTCGCTCCGAAGCGGCATTCAGGATGTCTGAGGCCGAGATCAGGGTCAGCAGCGGGAAGGGACGGGACAACTCGATCCGGGGCATGACGAAGAGAACAGGGTTGCCGAGACCGGTGAGGGCTTTCGTTATCCCGTAACAGGCAGTTCCCAGACCGCCGCTGACAACAGGCGGAAATTCCCAGCCAAACATGAGCACCCGCATAAGCCCAAGCCCCTCCTTCCATGCCGGCTATCTATCGCAGATTCACAGGGAAAAGTAAATAGCCTCTCTTAACCCCATCCCCACCCTGACCCCTCCCTATCCTTCCGCCACACTGATCCGGTCCCGACCGGTCTGTTTGGCATTTTTCAGGGCAGTTTTCACCGCTTCCATGAGATCGCACATGGTCTCTCCCTGATCAGGACAGGCGGCAATGCCCATGGAAATGGTTATCCGTCGCATGTGGGCGTGACCATCCTGAAGGGATAGATCACGAATCATCGCGTGGAGATGCTCCGCCCGGCGCCGGCAGGTAGCAAGAGAAGTATCGGGAAAGAGGAGGGCGAATTCATCGGCCCCGTAACGGCACGGGACGTCCACTTCCCGGATATTCTCCCTCAGGAAGCTTCCCAGGTCCCGCAGCACCATGCCACTGGCGCCGTGACCGAAGACCTCGGTAAATTGCCCAAAATGATCTATATCCATAAGGATAACGGCAAGCTGCCGGCCCGTGCGCTGGGCGATTTTCAATTCTCGGGGCAGCGTCTCTTCAAGGTAGCGCCGATTGAAACAGCCGGTTTGGGCGTCCCGAACCGACAGGTCATCGATCTGTTTCCGCAACCGGAGATTTACCAGGAGCAGGGTAAGGACATCCGCCGCCAGGGCGGCCAGACGCCGCTTTCCCGCCAGGGTATCTCCGGAATCGGTTCCGGCCCCTTCCCCTCCCGGCCTGCTTCCCGGTATCCTCCCGGGCGGTCATGGGGATACAGAGGGAAATCCACCGCTCCGGATCATGGTCGGCATGGGGACAGGCAGGCTGGTCTTTATCCTCCCGGACGATGTGGATGCGACGCCGCCGCAGGGACCAGCAGTCCTGCCCGGAGAAGGATTGCCACTGCCTTTCCTCTCCCCAAAATACGATGGGATCATAAAGATCCTGGGTGGAATGGCGGATGAAAAGCGCCCCTGTTTCGCCGGGGAACAATTGCGGTAGGAACCGGGCGGCAACTACCCTGGCCTCCTCCTGGGTCAGGCATGACAAGACGAGATTCGCCATCCGTCCCAAGAGTCTCACCTCTGATTCGCTCTGTTTCATGATCTCCTTATTGCTCCTTCTGCAACCTCTTAACCGTCCCCCGGCGTCTCATGGTTCCGTCCCCTCAGGAGCGCCCCATAACGCCCCCGGTCAACCACTTCCTGCACCCACTTTCCCTCCTTGCGGTCATAGACGACGACATCATATATTCGTCCCCCCACCAGCTTCCGATGCCTGATCTGCTCAACCCTGTTTTCAACCATTTCCACATCATAGAAGAACCCCCCTTCGGCGACCCGCCCGTTGATCTCTACGATCTCTCCGAAATGGGAGGGATTGAGAAAGACCGTACCATCTTCCTCCTCCAGGCCCCATTGGTCATGGAGGTGTCCCGTCAGGCAGAGCAGAACAGGGTTAAGTTCACAGTAGCGCCGCAGGGCATGGGACCCCGTTTCGCCCATGGGAGAGGCAAAGTCATGAATCCCGTAGGCAGGCTGATGAGTCACGATGACGTCGGGCAGCACGGATTTGAAAAAACCATACATTTCATTATTATCCTCACTGACGCCCGTACCGGCGCGATACACCACGCTATAGCGCTCGGGAATGCCGGGGGTGCTCCCACCGGCGCCCCCATAACCGGCGATTTTCAAAGGTCCTGCGGCATGGCATTTGAGATGCAGATCCCGGTCCCGGAGGGTTGTATGACCCAGATCCATATCATGATTGCCGGGCAGGGTAAAGGCGCGTCCATGGGGGAGCAGGGAAAGTATGTTTCCCAGGAGCCGGTAGTTCTTCTGGAGAATCTGCCGAGCCCGGAGCGTCTCATACCGATAGCGGTTCCCTTTTTCCACCACTTCCCCGGCAAGGTCACGATCTTCCAGAAGCTCGTCCACGTAGTCCTCCAGGGTCATGTCCCCCTTCCCTTTTCCCCTCCGCAGACTGTGAAAATACGTCTGGAGGTCATGGTAGCGCCTCGCCGTTTTCACTGTATAGAAGGGTATATCGACGAGGTCGCCGGCGATAATGTAAACATCGGCGGCAGTCAGGTTGAGGAGTTCCCGAACCCGCTCAAAGGAGCCATGTACGTCGGTCGCGTATATCAACTTCATGATTCACATAAAATGATCGCCACGTTGTGTTGTTTATGGAACTGAACATCAAACACCATGAGCTGTTTTTCTACGACTCTTGTGAGGTCATCAAAATTTCAAATGATGATGCCTTGCTCCAGTACGGTAGTTCCTGTGTCCAGACAAGTGTATCGGGGAGAAGTCGTCGTGAACACAGAAGACGGCGCAGCTCTTCTTCAGTGATTGGGCCATGCTTACTACTGCCATCTATTGAATAATACCACATTTTCACTTGAATCTTACTCTCGAGGGAGGCATCAATATTGCTCTGCTTTTTAATCTTGGGACGTCTGGTTGGTAAATGTGATTTCTTAAGTGTGACCATTCCCGAATCATGCATTTGCTCAGTCCCTATTTTTTCCCTTGCTCTGTTCCAGAACAATAGAAGGATACTGGCAATGAGAAAAGCTCCGACCATGACTAAATAAAGCATGTCGAGATTTCTTTCCGGTGCCTTAGCCTCCCTTTCCGCAGTTTCTTGTAAAGACATAGTCTTATGATCTGCCGCCCCTTTTTCCGTTCCTGCTTTCTCATTTGCTGCAATACGTTCCGGCCAGGGGCCTCTTTCTTGCCTATTCAGGCCCTCTGAAAGGGTTTCACCTTGACATAAATCGAAGTTACTATTTATTGATAGCATTATAATGAAGATCGCAATAAAAACGCGAGGATATTTTTTCATAAGGTTGTCCGTGAATAATTATGGTTGAATAAAGAATTGTTCCGTTAACTGTGAGACACCCAGCCCTCATGGAACTGATTATTCATATCACATATTTCGGAAAGAACATCTATCGCCTTTTCAACATCGGTGATGTTTTATTCAACAATGCGGAAATGTGGCGTCCTGGCAGGGGCCGGGGCTTTTTCAGCCATTGAATGACTTCTTCTCGCAATTCAATGAACTACCCCGCAGCAAGCT
>JAPLJZ010000117.1 GCA_026388335.1 Deltaproteobacteria bacterium | reverse complement strand
GGTCGCGGTGAAGAGAATAAGGTCTTCGATCAGATCGCCCAACCGCTCGGCTGCCCGTTGCGCGACGGCAAGAGTTTTTTGCTGATCTGTGTTGAGTGTTCCCATATCTTCATCCAACACCAGTTCCAGATTGCCTGAGATATGAAAGAGGGGGGTTCGCAATTCGTGGGAAATGTTTGATACAAAGCGGATCTGCATTTTATTCAGTTCAGCGAGTTTATCGAGGGCCCGGGCAAGTTCCGCCGTGCGCTCCATGACTGTCTTTTCGAGGTCGCTGTTGGTCTTCTCCAGGGTGTTACGCAACACCAAAATCTGTTCGGTAATGGCAGCGTCAAGGACGTCTTTGTCGATAACGCCCATGGCAACTAGGGCCTGTCCCAAAAAAAGATGCCCCCTTTCCGGTTGCCCGGCCGTCTGCTGATGCGCGAGGGCCTCCTGGAGATTCGCCTCCGTAATCAGCTTTTTCTCCACCAGATAATCCCCCAAACGGGGGACCAGTATTTCCGGTTTCAGGTTCATTTTCCCTTTTCCCTTTGCCTGGCTTATTCCGGTTCTAAATCAAAGATGAAATCAAGGCGGCAAGGCAGAGGCGACGCAGGCGTATTTTTCATACGTCGAGGAGCCGATTACTGATGCCAACGCAGATAGCGCTTTGATTTAGAAACGGAATTGGATATTAGGAAGTCCGGTCCTCTATGTCAAGGAAATATTGACCTCAAAATGAGGGCTACGGCAACTGTGACCGGAAAAAACACGACAAATAATCGGCTTGACTTCCTGCCTTTGGTTATTATATCAGGACGAACCGGTCATATGTCATAAATGACAGATACCGGCCTTATGTCATTATCAGGAGGTCAATCATGAAGAAGGCAATCTTTTTACTTAACGGAAAAGAAACCCCTTATAGGCCCGGACAGACGCTCTTGGAAGCAACGCAGGCGATCGGGTTTCATATTCCCACCCTCTGTCATCTCAAAGAAACAACCCCGACCGGGGCCTGTCGAATCTGCCTGGTGGAAATAACCGGGGCCCGGAGCCTCATGGCTGCCTGTTCGACGCCCGTTGCGGAGGGCATGGAGGTTTTTACGGAAACGGAGCGCGTCCACAACACCCGGAAGCTCAATGTCGAGTTGTTGTTGGCCAGTGGTAAGCACGATTGTCTCATCTGTGAGGCGAGCGGCGATTGCCGTCTCCAGGAGCTCGCTTATTACTACGGGATCAAGGAATTGAAATTTTCCCAGGATGAGAAGTTTTACCCCACGGACGACGAGAATCCCTTCATCATCCGCGATTTCAGCCGCTGTATCCGTTGCGGGCGCTGCATCCAGGCCTGCAATGAGCTGGTCGTCAACCGGGCGATCAGTTACGGCTATCGCGGCAAGGACAGCAAGGTTGTGACGGGCGGCGATGGACCATATACGGACAGTGAATGCGTCTTTTGCGGACAATGCGTGGAAGTCTGTCCCGTCGGCGCCCTGACGGAAAAGAAGGCTAAGGGAAGGGCGCGGGCCTGGGAGACGAATAAAATCAGGACCACCTGCCCTTATTGCGGCGTCGGCTGTCAACAGTGGCTACATGTGAAGGATGGTAAGATAACCAAGGTTACGGCCGTCGAGGACGGCGAACCGAATATGGGGCGCCTATGCGTCAAGGGACGCTTCGGTTATGACTTCATCTATTCGGAAGAAAGACTCAAAACGCCCCTGATCCGTGAAAACGGGAATTTACGGGAGGCCTCCTGGGATGAGGCATTGGACCTCGTGGCGGGGAAATTCAAGGAAATCATTGCGGCACATGGCCCGGACGCTATCGCCGGCGTCAGTTGCGCCCGCAGCATCAATGAAGACTCGTATCAGATGCAGAAGCTATTTCGCGCGGTGATCGGCACCAACAACATCGATCACTGCGCCCGTACCTGACACGCCCCGACTGTCGCCGGGCTGGCGACTTCTTTCGGTTCCGGGGCAATGACAAATTCCTTTGCCGATTTTGCCAAGGCCAAGATGATCTTCGTCATTGGCTCCAATATGACGGAGGCCCATCCGGTGGCGGCGTCGTTGCTCAAGATGGCCGTCATCGGCGGCGCCGAGCTTATCGTTGTCGATCCGCGCCGCACATCCCTCGTCGATCTGGCCAATCTCCATGTACCCATCAAGGTCGGTTCCGATGTGGCTTTCCTGAACGGGGTGATGAATGTCCTGATCACGGAGGATCTCTACGACAAGAAGTATGTCGAATCCTGCACCATGGGATTTGAGGAACTGAAAAAGAAGGTTTTGGAATATCCACCGGAACGGGCGGCGGCGATCAGCGGTGTCAGCGCCGAAATGATCAGGGACGTAGCCCGCCGTCTGGCGGCGGTGCACCCGGCCATGCTCATGTACACCCTGGGGATTACCGAGCACATCTGCGGCGTCAACAACGTTATGTCCTGCGCCAACCTCCAGATGCTCTTAGGCAATGTCGGTTTCGAATGCGGCGGTGTCAATCCCCTGCGGGGTCAGAACAATGTCCAAGGCGCATGTGATATGGGAGCCCTGCCCAATGTCTTCCCCGGCTACCAACGTGTCGATAACCCCCAGGCCCGGGAGAAATTTGCCGCCGCCTGGAAGGTGGAGAAGCTGCCGGAAAAGCCCGGGATCATGATTCCCCAGATGATCGAAGGTCTCCTCGACGGCAAGGTGAAGGCATTCTATGTCTTTGGGGAAAACCTCGCCAATACGGAGCCGGATATCCGTCATGTCGAGCATTGCCTGAGTTCCGCAGAGTTTCTCGTCTGCCAGGATATATTCCCCACGGAAACGACGCGTTTTGCCCATGTAATCCTGCCGGCGGCGGCATGGAGTGAAAACGACGGGACGTTCTCGAGCAGCGAGCGCCGGGTCAACCGGGTCCGCACGGTCAGTGCGCCTCCCGGGGAGGCCAGACCGAACTGGTGGATCTTCAAGGAAATCGCCAAGCGCATGGGACACGAGTGGGAGGCGAACAGCGCTCAGGAGATCTGGGATAATGAAGTCTCTCAATATGCACCATCTATGGCGGGCATCAAGTACGCCCGTCTGGAGAAAAACGGCCTCCAGTGGCCGGTCCCAAGCCTGGAGCATGAGGGGACGTCCTTTCTTCATAAGGAAGGGTGCTTCACGTGCGGCCTGGGGGTCTTGGCCCCTATAGATTGGATTCCCCCCGCCGAGGTTCCCGACGCCGATTATCCATTGGTGCTCAGTACGGGCCGGCGGCTTTACCATTATCACACGCGTACGCAGACGGGTCGCTCCCAAGGGCTCAATGAACTGCTGGGAGAGGAGACCGCCGATATTTCTGAGGCGGATGCGGAAAAATACGGTATCGAGCACGGCGAGATGATTGCCGTTAAGTCACGGCGCGGCAGGGTTGTCGTCAAGGCGAACGTGACCAGGCAGGTCCCGGAGGGGCTGGTCTGGATGGCCTTTCATTTCCGGGAGGGGTGTGCAAACTGGCTTACTAATCCTGCTTACGATCCGATTACCCAGACGGCGGAATACAAGGCCTGCGCCGTTGCCATCGAAAAACTTGCGTGACGGAGAAATTGTTTCTGAGTATGGGGTAAAGCGCCGAAGTTGGTTGCTTTACCCTTTTTTCTTCTCGTCGATAGCCGGCTTGGTGTCGCTCTCCAGGAGGGCGGAAAGTTCGCGACTTGTCTTATGAAGATAGGCGTCGGCTTCACTCTCCAGACGCCGGAATTTTTCCAGGAGGGTCTTGGCTGCCGGTGTCAGGGTCATGCCTTTTTTCGCGGCGTCGCTCTCTACGAGTTTGACGCCCAGTCGCTCTTCCGAGGCCCGCAAGCGACCCCAGGCGGCGCGGTAGGACATGCCGAGCTTTTTCGCTGCGGCGTTGAGGCTGTGGCATTCGTCAATGGCCTGGAACAGTTCTTCGCGGCCATGTCCGAAGATGACTTTCCCATCTTTTTCGATCCAGATTTTATATTTGATCTCCATGTCCGTTTCCTTCTTCGGGAAAGCCTAATGAATGACCATTGAATAGTCAAGGATTTTGGTTTTAATCATTTTATTCCACATAGGGTGCGCGGCCCTGACAGCCCAGGCAGGGTGTGCCGTCTCTTAAGGGATAGGCCTCGCCGCAGGAGGGACAGACGGCGGTGGGCCCCATGCGTCGCTTGACCGTATGCTCCGGTTTTACACAGACCGGCTGCGTACTGAGGACCGAGGGACCGGCCTCCTTGATCTGTGACATGAGGAGCTCGAAATCCTGTTCCTTTTTTGGTTTCAGCTTGAAATACCAGGCATTGAATTCCGGCCAGGACTTCAGTTTCTCTGTATCGAGATATACCCGGATTCCCTTCCCCTTTTCTTTTTCATATAGGGTCACGGCAAATCGGCCCAGGTCGAAGACCTTCAGCCAGCCGTTGCCGATCGTGCAGGGCGTCAGCAGTTGGACGGCATCGGGTAGGCAGACCGAAGTTTCGCAGATAGCGTCGAAGAACTCCCCCTCAGGGAGGTTTTTCAGGGCCAGATCCACAATAAAGCCTCCGATAACCAGCCCCGGGGCCAGGCTTCCGTGAAATGATTTCACTAAATGGACATACTCGTCATAGGAATAAGCAGCAATTTTCATAAATGTATCAACTCCTTTTAATAGGGGGTCAGACTTACTTGTTGACATTTAAGGTGATTGCTGGGGTCAGACTTACTAATAGACATTTGATGTCAAATGTCTATTAGTAAGTCTGACCCCAGCTTTCTCTGACCCCGTTAGTAAGCAAGGGACAGTCTCGGTTCCCGGACCGCCTTGGCCCGTTCGGGTCTCGCATCGTCCACCCGCACAAGGGAGCGCTGCATCCATTCCCGGTCCACCCGGCCCTCGACAATGGGCAAGAGATCATCGGCTAAATAAAGCGCCTCGTTGACGTCGTGGGTCACATAAATCACGGGCATGCGCAGTTCTTCTTTCAGGTTGCGCAATTCATCCCGGAGATCCCGGCGGGTGAAAACATCCAGGGCGGAAAAGGGTTCGTCGAGAAGGAGCAGCCGGGGTTCCCTGGCCAGGGCTTGGCAGATGGCGCACCGCTGGCGCTCCCCGCCCGATACTGCGTCGGGCTTGCGATCCTGCAAATGCCGGATGCCGAAACGCTCCAGCAGTTCCTGAACGACGTCCTTCCTGGCGCCGGTGGCAAAGGCGGCATTGTCGTGGATGCTCAAATGGGGAAAGAGGGGATAATCCTGGAAGACATAGCCGAGACGGCGTTTCTGCGGCGGCAGGAAAATCCGCCGCTTTGTGTCCAACCAGACCTCGTCGCCGAATTGTATAAACCCCTCTACAGGTTTATCCAGCCCCGCGATGATGCGCATCAGGGTGGTCTTGCCGGCGCCGGAGGGACCGATAACAACGGTCATCGTCTCCGCCGGGCAGTTGACGTCGATGGACAGCTCGAAGTGGGGCAGGTGTTTCCGGATGCGGATCTGAAGATTCATGACTGGCTCCTGGTCAGGCGGTGGACAACGAGGAGAAAGATGTAGCAGATCGGCAGCAGGGCCAGGGACATCATGGCGGCGCTGCCATATTGCAGGGTCTCCACGGCCTCGTAAATAGCGACGGATGCCACCCGGGTCTGGCCCGGCACACTGCCCCCCACCATGAGAATAACACCGAAGGCCCCCAGGGTATGGAGAAAAACGAGGATGGCCGAAGCGGCGATTCCGTTAAGACTGTTGGGGATGATCACTCGGGCGAAAATAGCCGGCGGAGAAAGACCGAGAATCCGGGCGCTCTCGATCAGCCGGGGGTCGATCTTTTCAAAGGCCGCCCGCATCGGTTGCAGGGCAAAGGGGATGCTGTAGATGATGGAAGCGATGACAATCCCGGTAAAGGTGAAGAGGAGCGGCGATCCTGTCGCCCTCGTCCACAGGCCCCCGAGCCAGCCTTCGGGACCCATCATGATCAGCAGGTAAAACCCGACGACCGTAGGCGGCATAGCCAGGGGCAGGTTGATGAATGCTTCCAGGAAGGCCTTCCCCGGCAGGCGGCTGTAAGCCATCAGGCAGGCCAGGGGCGCGGTGACGAGCATCAGGATCGTGGTAGCGACCAAGGCGAGTTTCAGGGAAAGAAAAAGGGCTGTCCAGTCCATGATCACGTCTCTCCAGGAAGTTTATGCAACGACATTTCCAATATGTCAGGTCTAAAAATTCTCATCCCAAGCCGTTACTTGTACCCGTATTTCTTTTTGACTGCTCCGGCCTCCGGTGAGGCCAGGAATCTGGCAAACTTTTCCGCCGCTTCGCGATGGGCCGTCCTTTTCAGGAGGCAGGCCCCCTGGACGATGGGCGGGGCCTCATCTATGGAAAAAAAACATCCCCTCCTTCCCTCAGCCGATAAAGTGGCGGACAAGGCGCAGAATCCCGCATCCACGCTGCCCGTAGCGGCATATTGAAAGGCTTGGGCGATATTCTGGGCGTAAACAAGCTTCCCTTGCACATTCTCCAGGGCGCCGGTTTTCTTCAACGCCTCCATTGCCGCCGCGCCATAGGGGGCGGTTTTCGGGTTGGCGACGGCGATCTTATTCAGACCGGGTACGGCCATGACCTCCCGCCAGTTCTTAAGGGGACACAGATCCTTCCGGTTCGTCCAGAGGACCGCCTGTCCCGAGGCATAGACAAAAGGGACGTCCGCCCGTCCTGCCTGATGGAGGAGGTCCGGTTTTTCCCGGTCGGCGGAAAGAAAGAGGTCGTAGGGGGCGCCGTTAACAATCTGGGTGTAAAGCTGACCGGTGGAGGCGTAGGTCGCCTCTACGGGTATCCCCGTTTGTTTTTCAAACAACTGGGTCAATTCCTGAAAGGTGGAAATGAAATTCGCCGCCACGGCGACATGAAGTTTATTCTGGGCGGAAGCGGGAGAGATGAAAAGAAAAAAAACAAGAACAGCGATTAGAAGATGGCGTTTCAATGACTTATACCTCCTTTAACATATGTTACGTTTGGCTCAATACAAAAAATCAGCGAGAAAGTCAACCCCCATATGTCATATATGTCATATATCGCTTGACACGAGTCTTTTCCATCGTATAGAGGGGAAGCAAAAAAAGGAAGTCTTGATGATGAAACAGGAGATAGAGACGCTCAATGAGATCATGGACCGGGAGATCGAAAAGAACCCCCACAGCCGGGAAATCATCGGGGCCTTCCGCCCGGTTCTGATCGCAAGGATTCGCTTCCTTGCGAAGGGAAAATTGAAATCGATTCCTTTACCCGGCTTCGATCCGATCCGGTTTACCGGCGGCGTTTCTCTGGTCCGGCAACTGCGGTTTTTCTCTCCTGATGATCCCTGGAAGGAGATGGTATCCGCAATGACAGCCGCCATAAAGGAAGGTTTCCCCGGTCTCCGGGAGGATATGGACCGTCTTGAAGAAGCCGGGCGCAAAGGCGGACTGGACATCTATGATTATTTTCGAACCTTTTCCGATCATGGCGAGGATATCATCAAACTCTGGTCCGCCGACCTTCCTGCCGGCCCCCAGGGTATCGCCCTCCTTCTTAATCAGTTGACGAGGATCGTTCTGGAAAAGCGGCGTCCTGATGCCGTAGCGCTGATCGGCGGCGCCGAATGGAAGAAGGGTTACTGCCCCATCTGTGGCGCCTTTCCCACGATCGCCTTGATCGAGGAGAAGATAACCCGCCGCTGGCTCCACTGTTCCCAGTGCGGTCATGACTGGCTCTTCAGCCGGGTGATCTGTCCTTATTGTGAGCACGAGGCCCAGGAGGGCATGGACTTTTTCTATGTGGAAAACAGGACCCAGGAAGCGGCCTTCAGTTGTGATAAGTGCCAACGCTACCTTGTCACCCTCAACCGGGTGAGCGACCTGAACGATCACGAACTGGATGTTTCGGCCCTCAGCCTCACCCACCTGGATGTCATCATGCAGGAGAAAGATCTTTCTCCCATGGTGAACTGCGCATGGAATGCTTTCGAATTGTGTGCCACATCAGGTGAATAATGCTACCAATATTATTAAAAACAAGGCCCTTATCACCACAACGGTAAGGGCCTTGTTAATTCCATCAAGCGTGGATTATTTTAAGGATTGACTATAAAACCACGACCCTGAAACCGACATCGCCACAACGGTTTTTCATGGGACCCCAGTCGCGACCAGCGGAACGGCAGCCTTCGCCATGGCTGTTGTTACATCCGCCACGCATCATGTGGCAAATCCCAGACGGAGTTATAATTGAATTAGCATCCCAGACACCGCCATCGGTGGGGGCGCCATCGTAAGTATAGTGCAGCCCATCCTGACACCACTCCACAACGTTGCCATGCATGTCATGCAATCCCCAATCATTGGGTTTTTTCTGGCCTACTGAATATGTATAATCGTCACTATTGGCAGTAAACCAGGCATATTCAGTAAGCTTGCTACAATCCGGATCGTCTCCGAAACAAAAGCGGGTAGTCGATCCGGCCCGACAAGCATATTCCCACTCCGCCTCGCCGGGCAAGCGAACATTTTTACCGGTCAATGCGCTTAACTTTGCACAGAACCCCTGGGCATCTTTCCAACTGACGCTATCCACGGGCTGATCGGGATTCCCTGGCATTTGGCTGGGGTCACCGCCCATCATTTGTCCCAAATGCTCTGGACGGAAAAATCGGGCTTTGTGGTGTTTTGAACACTCACTGGGGTCACTGGCCATTATTTGAACCCACTGTTCCCTCGTGACCAGATAAGCGCTCATATAAAAGGGCTTCGCGAAGGTGACCTCGTGCTGAGGCCCTTCATAAATTGTGTGACCGTTCTCCGTCTCCGGCGAACCCATCAGGAACTTGCCCGCAGGAATCAGGACCAGTTCCATCTTCACTCCATCACCCAAGTCCAAGGTCAACTTCTGATCTTTTGCATCCATCTTGCCCCTCCTCCTTTTTAAAAGATTTCTACTATTAACTCAACTTTTGCACACGTTTGAATGTGCATAACTATTCATTCTTAAACAAAAAGCGATGCTATTTTGCCACGCATTATGGATGGCATTTATGCCATTGATGGGGACTTCATTTTCTATAGATAATCGTTCCGACGGGTTCGCCCTGCAGGGCCTTGGTTAGGTTCCCCGCCTCCAGGCCGTTGATGATCTGGATCCGGTCAATTACTTCACTATTCTGGAGGATCTCCAGGCAGGGGCGTTCGATGATCAGATCGTCCAGGTCCTTCGCCAGGAGGTCCGTAACGCTGATCTCGGGAATGAAGGTCGCCTTGGCATTTTTCTTCGGATCGTCCGTATATAGCCCCTGTTCATCTTTGATAAGGATACAGCTCTTGGCGCCGATGAGATTGGCCAGGACCAGGGTTCCCACATCGGTGCGGTGGACGGGAAGACGCGATTTGGAGGTGGGCAGGGCGAAATAATCGTAGGGGGGCATACCGTGCATGACGGGGAGGCAATCCTGGGCAAAGTAGGTGGAGAGCTTGATTACTTCATCGTGACCGATCTTGATGCCCCCCCAGGGAGAGAGTAGGGTGGAAACCAGCAGGGCGTTCTGTTCGGAGACGGAACTTCCGAACTTCGCGATGATCCCCGTAGGCATGCCCAACTCCAGGCCGATGGAGTAGATATGGCGGCTTCGGGTGCCGCCGCCCGTCGTCAGAAGCATCTTGTGGTCCTTTTTACAGGCGGCGATTTCCTTGACGAGGGCGGGCAATGCCTTGATCCCCCGATCACAGATGGATTGCCCGCCGATCTTGACGACATTCACGTCGGGAAACAGCCGCTGCTGCGGCGCGATGGTGAGACCCTCCAGAAAGGTCTTTCCAACCAGACTCTCCCCCATCAGTTTGCTCTTCACATGCAGTCTGCGTCCGTCCCGCTCTCTTAACAGGGCCATGAATTTGTCTCCCTATCCTTTGACTTCGATTTCTTCGTCTTTATCCTTGGGGGCCTTCAAGAGGACCAGTTCCGCGCCCACAGTGGCGGCAATTTCTTCCAGCTCTTTCTTGCGCAGGTGTTCGCTGTAAAACTTCAGGTCCACATCGGCAACGGCGACGAGCTTGAAGCGTGGTTTCTTTTCCTTTTCTCCCACCTTCCGGCGTTCCCGGTAAAAAATTTTCCCTGCCATGATCACACCTCCTTAAAATTTACGGTTTGTCCTTCTTTCTCTTTTCTCCCATGCTTTCCCACCGGCCCGGTCCCTCCGGCATCACGGGGAGGACCACCTCGTGCCCCCACAGCCTTGGCCGGAGCCATCCTTTCGTCCTGACCAGATCGCCCGGGGCGGGACAGATCGCATCCCGCTCCAGGGAAACCGCCCGGATTCCTTTTATCGCCAGCTCTCCGACCGACACCGGGTCGGAAAACTCCCGCAGATTGGCAAACTCGATGAAGCGCCCGTTCCATCCCGAGGCGGTGAGGCCCACGGCCGCCGCCGCGCCGATGATCCCGTCATTCGTTCCGCCGTGCCCGGAAAGGTGGCTGCCACCGGCGGCTTGCCGGGCGTCGGCCTGGGTCATGATCCTTTCGGTACAGAGCCGACCGAAGATTGTCAGCGCCGGGAGGGACTTGTCCCCTGCACAGACGAAACATAGCCCCGGATCGCTGCCCGCGGCGGACGACTTTTCAATGTGCTCGATAGCCAGGGGCAAGAGGGACGGTGCCAGGGAGGGATCGGCTACCTCCACGACGACGCAGGCCGAACTGTTGTGGGAGGTATAGGGGATGCGGGGATCCACCAAAAGCTGCTGGCGGACCACTCCCCAGACCCGGCAGCCCGCAGGGAGCAGCCTTTCATAGCGGCGGGCCACCTTGCCCGTACCGAATTCCGAATCCAAAATGTCTGTGTCGTCAAAACCTATGTAAACGCGCATCTTTCTCCTGATGCTTCTTGGTACGGCATAAATACCATCTGGTAGATATTTATACATGACAAGGCTTGAAAAAGTCAAAGAATGGTTCATGTCCCGTTCCGGCCGCCCCATTGTTCCGGCTTATGTTTAATTTACTACAATATATTAATTTGTTTGAGTTTATATTCATTTTTCCCTTGACGAGTGCGGCGAAATGGCGTAGATATGCCGCGCTTGACATAGATCAATTATGACATAAGCAATTATTTGAGTTAATTTAAGGATTAAGGAGGCTTCTATGGAGATTACCAGGAGAGGTTTTTTAACCTTGTCCGGGGCGGTAGGGTCGGGCATTGCCCTGTCCGGCCTGGGCATCAACTTGAGCCCTGTACAGGCTTATGCGGACGAACTCAGCAAGATGAACCGCGTCAAGATGGCGAAGCAGGTGAGCACCATTTGCGCATACTGTTCCTGCGGCTGCGGCCTCATCTGCAGCGTGGATAAGCTGACCGGAAAAATTTTCAACATCGAAGGTGACGCCGATCACCCCATCAATGAAGGAACGCTTTGCGCCAAGGGCGCGGGTTTCTTTGATCTGACGGAAGCCAACAAGCATCGGCTGAAGAAGGTTCTCTATCGCGCTCCGTATGCAACGGAATGGGAAGAAAAAGACTGGGACTTTGCCATTCCTAAAATTGCCCGCCTGATCAAAGACACGCGGGACAAGGAATTTATCGCAAAAAACGCCAAAGGCGAACTGGTCAACCGTTGCGAAACGATCGGCCACTATGGCAGTTCCAACGTGGACAATGAGGAATGCTGGCTCATGACCGTCAAGTGCAGAGCGCTGGGCATGGTCTATATAGATCATCAGGCCCGGGTCTGACACAGCCCATCTGTTGCGGCTCTGGGAGAGTCGTTCGGACGCGGTTCCATGACCAACCATTACATCGACATGAAAAACAGCGATTGCATCCTCATCATGGGCAGCAACGCTGCGGAGCACCACCCCATGGCCTTCAGGTGGATGCTGAAAGCAAAAGAAAAAGGCGCAACACTTATCCATGTCGATCCCCGCTATACCAGGACATCCGCCCGCTGCGATTTCCATGTCCCCCTGCGCTCCGGGACGGACATCGCCTTTCTGGGCGGGATGATCAATTACATCCTCAGCAATGACAAATGTTTCAAGGAATATGTCCTGAACTATACCAACGCCTCCTTCATCGTGGGGTCGGGTTATAAGTTCGAGGACGGTCTCTTTTCCGGGTATGATGCCGAAAAAAGGAAATACAGCAAGGACACCTGGGTTCTGGAAAAAGAAAGCAATGGCATACCGAAGCGGGACATGTCCCTGAACGATCCCCGTTGCGTCTTCCAGATGTTGAAGACCCACTATTCGCGTTACACCTTGGACAAGGTTTCGAGCATCACGGGCGTCACCAAGGAAAATCTCCTCAAGGTCTATGAAGTGTTCAGCGCCACCGGCGTTCCGGACAAGGCGGGAACAGAATGTTATGCCCTGGGCTGGTGCCATCACACCACGGGCAGCCAGATCATCCGGACCATGTCCATTGTCCAGATGCTGCTTGGCAACATGGGCATCGCCGGCGGCGGCATCAACGCGATGCGCGGCGAGCCGAATGTCCAGGGTTCCACGGACCAGGCCGTTTTATACAATATCCTGCCCGGCTATTTGAAGATGCCGTCGGCTTCGCTTGAATCTATAGAGCATTATCTGGAAAAGTACACGCCCGTATCGAAAGATCCCCACTCGGCCAATTACTATTCGAATTACCCAAAGTTTTTTGTCAGTTTTCTCATGGCCCTGTTCGATGACAAGGCCACCAAGGAAAACAGTTTCGGTTACAACTGGCTGCCCAAGCTGGACGACGGGAAACACTATTCCACGATGCACCTGTTCGACAAAATGTATGATGGCAAGGTGAAGGGATACTTCTGCGTTGGCGCGGATACAGCCAATAGTACTCCGAATACGAGGAAAGTGCGTAAGGCGCTGGAAAACCTGGACTGGCTGGTGGGTGAAAATATTTTCAACAATGAAACCTATGAATTCTGGAGAGGCCCGGGGGTCGATCCCAAAAAGATCAAGACGGAATGCTTCCTCCTGCCTGCCGCTGCAACCATGGAAAAGGCAGGCTCACAGAGCAATTCCGGCCGCATGATACAGTGGAAGTATAAAGCCGCCGAAGCTCCCGGTGATGGTCTGCCCGTGGGTGAGATTACGATCAAGATCATGAAGGCGGTCAAAGAGTTGTATGCCAAGGAAGGCGGTCCCAATGCTGAACCCATTCTCAATCTCTACTGGGATTATCTGGATCGTAACGGACACTTCGACGCCCTGAAAGTTTCCAAACGACTCAATGGTGTCTTCCTGAAGGATACAGTTATCGAAGACAAGGCCAAAGGAACGAAAATCGAATTCAAAAAGGGCCAGTGCGTGCCGGGCTTTGGCAATCTCCAGCTCGACGGATCAACAGCATCCGGCAACTGGGTTCATAGCGGCAGTTTCGGCGCCGATGGCGAAAACAAGATGGCCAAGCGCGGGAAGGATGATTCGACCGGATTGGGAATCTTCCCCAACTGGGCGTATGTCTGGCCCGTCAACCGCAGGATCATGTATAACCGGGCTTCCTGTGATGTCAACGGCAAGCCTTGGGATCCCAAGCGGAAGATTCTGGAATGGAAGGACGGTAAATGGGTGGGCGATGTGCCCGATGGCCCCTGGCCGCCACCGGCGTTAGAAGGAGGGAAATATCCCTTCATCATGCAAAAAGATGGCGTGGGCTCTATATTCGGCCCCGGCATGGCCGAAGGACCGTTCCCCGAGCATTACGAACCGCTGGAGGGACCGCTGACGAAGAATCCTATGTCCTCGCAGCTCATCAATCCGGCGATCGAAATCTTCAAGAGCGATCTGGACAAGATAGCCAGAGCGAGCGAAAAATATCCCTATGTCTGCACAACTTACTCCTGTACGGAGCATTGGTGCACGGGAGCGCTGACGCGTTGGCAGGCTTGGCTTTTGGAAGCCATGCCGGAAGCCTATGCCGAAATAGGCGATCTCTTGGCCAAGGAAAAAGGCATTCGAAACGGTGAACGCATAAAGGTTTCCTCCATTCGAGGAAGTGTGAAATGCGTAGCGATGGTGACGAAGCGCTTCAAACCTTTCCTTATCGAAGGAAAGACGGTTCATCAGGTCGGACTTCCCTTCAATTACGGCTGGCTGTTTCCCAAGGACAACGAAGATGACACCGCGAACTTTTTAACCCCAACCGTTGGTGACGCGAATACCTTCTGCCCCGAGTACAAGGCGTTCATGGTCAACGTAGAAAAGTTGTAGGAGGGAAGCGACTATGAATAATAAACATGAAGTCGTAAAATTAATAGATACTACGCTGTGCACAGCCTGCCGGGGTTGTCAGGTGGCCTGCAAGCAGTGGAATGAGATGCCCGGTCTGAGAACAAAACAGTGGGGCAGTTATCAGAACCCGCCGGATCTGCAGTGGAACACCTGGACACTGATCCGCTTCCAGGAACACGTTAACGAGAAGAAGGAATTTAACTGGCTCTTCCGGAAGGACGGCTGCATGCACTGCACGGACGCGGCCTGCGTGAAGGTATGCCCCAGCGGCGCCCTCCACCACACGGAGTTCGGGACGGTGGGACTGAATTCCTCCCGCTGCATCGGCTGTAAGGAATGCGTTTCCGCCTGTCCCTTCGAGGTCCCCCGCTATAGTCGGGAAACAGATAAAATATACAAGTGCGACCTCTGCTACAGTCGTCTGCGGAGTGACGAATCGCCCGCTTGCGTCAAATCCTGCCTGACGGGGGCGCTGAGTATCGGCTCGAAGGAGCAGATGCTGAAGAAGGCCTACGCCCGGGCCAAGAAGGTGGGGGGCGACGCCAATGTCTATGGTGACAAGTTTGTCGGCGGGACCCACGTGCTCTATGTCCTCCAGGAAAAGGCCAGTGTTTATGACAGCTTGCCGAGGAATCCGAGCGTCCCCTTCTCGCTCTTTGTCTGGAAAGACATGTTGAAGCCGCTGGCTTTGCTGGCCGCAGGCGGCGTCTTGGCGGGGTCGTTCCTCCACTATATCCTCCATGGACCAAAGCTGCCCGATGAGCCCGGCCCCAATGAACCCGGCAAAGATGAAAAGGGAGGTGAATGAGCCATGAGAAAAGGATTAATTCAAGCAACAGACGGTTTTGAGCGGATTGTCCACTGGAGCCTGGCCCTGTCCTGCATCGCTTTATGTATCACCGGGTTGGGGATGATGTACCAGTCCTTTAATTTTATCGGCGACCTGATGGGGGGCCTCAAGTCCCTGAAGTACGTTCATAATTTCACAGGCGTCTTCTTTGGCGTGGCCCTGTACTTCACCATCCGTATGTGGTGGAAGGAGGCGGGGATTTTTTCCATGCCCGAAGATCTGGAGTGGATCAAATGCGCCGGCGGTTACCTTTGGCATGTGGATAACCCCCCCGAGGTTGGCAAGTACAATCCCGGCCAGAAGATGTTCTTCCTGGCCGTCGCCGGGTTTGGCGTCATCATGTTCCTGACGGGACTGGTGATGTGGTTCCCCCTGAGCTTTCCCTCGCTGATCGTCAGATTGATGTTTGTGCTCCACGCCTTAGGGTTTGTGGTGATCTTCGCCTTCTTCTTCGTCCATCTGTACCTGGGAACGATCGGTTCCCCGGGATCTTTGGATGCGATGCTGACAGGCTGGGTGAGCCGGGCGTGGTTGAAGAAGCAGCATCCCAAGTGGTTGAAGGAAATGGAAGAGCACGGGACGCTGGTCGTCTACGGTGAAGAAAAAACGGCGGCCAAGAGTCACGGCCATTAATGATCAACGGAAATCAGTCATAAACGTTTCATAAACGAATAATTTATAATGGCGCCGCCGGACAAAACGGCGGCGCCATTTCTTTTTCATACAAGGCAGGCGCATTTCGCCGACAGGTCAATCCTTCATTTGGTATTGATCCTTCATGGCATATACATGGTTGTTCCACACGCGATCAAAGCGCGCCTCGTTGGTAACGGGGTGTTTAATCATGGTGAGGGCGAGTTCGCGCTGCTTATCCGTATTACTGGGTTTGGAATAAATGTTGAGGGCGTATTTCGAGAAATCCCGTACCATGAGATCGAAAATCTCATCGACGAGATCATCCTCCACGACGAAGAACTTGCGGCTTTCCAGGATAAGCTGACCATAGGCGATCAAGGTCAGGATCTCTCCCAGAGCCAGGAGATAATCGATGTCCTTCGACTGCTCTTTGCTCGGTCCCGCTTGGGTGAGCATATTCTTGAAAAACTTTATCTGCTCCTTGAAAATTTCGGCATTCGGTAGGGTACAGGCGTTGTAGGCGATGTTGTAATCATGGAACTGGATCTTTCCCAGTCCCTTCGTCGGCCCTTGGTCAAAGAGGAACGTATCGTTCGTCGGGTCGTCCCGGCGGGGTACCTCGGGATATTCCTTCGGATTGAAGAGATAGTTCGCCATGAATTTCACGATCAGCGCCATATTCACATGGACCGTTCCCTCCAGCTTCGGGAGCATGGGGATCTCGTTTTTGGCAACTTCGAAGAAAGGTTCGTTTTCAAAGCCCTTGGCGGCAATGACATCGTGGAGGATATTCAGCACGTCCTCGCCCTCGCGGGTCACCTTCATCTTCACCATGGGATTGAACATAAGGTACCGGCGATCCTCGGTGTTGGCCTGCCGCATATAGTCGCTCGCCCGTTCGGCAAATAGTTTCATGGCCACGAGGCGGCAATAGGCGTCGGTCATCAGCTTTTTCACATGGGGGAAATCGGTGACAAACTTGCCGTATACATTGCGGTAGGCCGCGTGGTTGATAGCCTCGTAGAAGGCATGGGTGCAGAGGCCGATGGCGCAGAAGCCCAGGTTGAACTTGCAGACGTTGATGGTGTTGAGCATATCGTCCCACGCCTTGGGACCCTTTTGAATGATGTCTGCTTCGGTGATCGGATAGTCGTGGAGGGCAAATTCGGCCACATAGTTCTGCTGGTCTACGACACTCCGGATGCATTCGTAATTGGGATGTTTGGAATTAACAGCAAAGAAGACATAATCTCCCGTATCTGACATCTTGGCGAATGTTGCCACAAGGGCCGCTTCGTTTCCGTTGCCGATGTAGTATTTGTCGCCGCTGGCCTTATACGTTCCGTCGCCCTGTGGGTTAAGCATCATATCGCTTGAATAGATGTCGGCCCCGTGCTCCTTCTCCGAAAGGCCGAAGGCAAAGACGCCGCCATCCTGAAGAAGCTTCGCCGTCTTGCGTTTCACTTCCTCGTTCGCTCCCATCCAGACGGGTCCCAGGCCCAACATGGATACTTGCCAGGTGTACCAGTAGGTAAGACCGTAGAATCCTGTGATCTCGGAAAACTCGCAGTTGCGGTACGTATCCCAGCGGGAATCCGGGGCGCCGTAGCCCGCGGGCGTCATGAGGGTCGCAAATACCTGATTATCCTTCAAGAAATCTACGAAGTCGTAGTTCCACACCTTCCTGCGCCAGTCCGCCTTGAGCTTCTTGAGTCCCTTCTTTTCGAAGAAATCGATCGTCTTGAGCATGATCTGGCGCGATTTCTCGTCAGGGTATTTCCTTGTATGTTTTTTCGGATTGAAAAGAATCATTATTTTTTCCTTCTAAATTTAATTTGTGATTGTATAAAGTTATCCGCGTTTGTTGTTATTTCTCCAGATGCCCTGATTTTCGGCGGCCTTGATCAAATCGTCGCGGGTGTCGGGATGGGCAATACCGATCAGCATCTCCGCCCTTTCCCAGGTGCTTCTGCCCTTCAGGTTGACCATTCCATATTCCGTGACGACATAGTGCACAATTGTCCGGGGAATCGTTACGATGGCGCCGGGCGTCAGGGTTGGTACGATTCGCGATTTGACTTCGCCGGTTTTTTTGTTCTTCTGCGCTGCGGTAAGACAGATAAAGGCTTTCCCTCCCTTGGAGTTATAGGAACCGAAGGTATAGTCGAACTGCCCGCCCGTACCGGAGATATGCCTGATCCCCGACGACTCGGAGCAGACCTGGCCGTAAAGATCGATTTCCACGGCATTGTTGATCGCTACCATGTTGTCGTTGGCGGCGATGCGTGCCGGGTTATTGGTATAGTCCGAGGAGTAGGTGGCGCAGCAGGGATTGTGATCGAGGAAGTCATAGAGTTTCTGACTTCCCAGGGCGAAAGTGTAGACCATCTTTCCCGGATTCAACTGCTTTTTCTTGTTGGTCACGCGTCCGGACAGATACATGTCGACAAAGGAATCGACCAGCATCTCGGTGTGCACGCCCAGATCCTTCAAGTCGGATTGGGCGATCATCATCCCGACGGCATTCGGCATGCCGCCGATGCCGAGCTGAATGACCGATCCGTCATGAATCTCGTCCATGATGATCCGGGCAATATTGGTCTCTTCCTCGCTGACCGGGGCGGAAGGCAGACTGAAGAGCGGCTTGTTGTCCGACTCAACAATATGATCCACTTCGGAAATATGGATGGACTCATTGAAACCGCCATAGCAGTATGGAACACTGGCGTTGACCTCGACAACGATTTTCTTGGTGCGATTGGCGGTGGCCTTGGACATGGAGCAGGACGGTCCGAAATTGAAATACCCGCTACGGTTCATCGGCGCCACCTTCACGATGAACACGTCGGACTCAATGATATTGTCAAAATACGACGGTCCTTCGTGGTAAAGCAGCGGGACATAATTGCACAAACCCTTGTCGTGAAGCATGCGGTCTCCACCGCTGAAATGCCAGTTGTTGTAGCAGAAATGCTCCCTCGTGGGATCTGCCTGGGCCACGGCAGCCAGGCCGGGATACGTGACGGCACGTACCTTAACACCGCTCAACTCATCGACACGTTTGGCCAGGATCGGATCCAGGAAAGTCGGCGAACAGGTAAAGTGTCCGTAATCCACCCAGTCGCCCGATTTGACTTCGCCGACAGCCTGCTCGGGGCTGACCAGTTTCTTATTGTACTCTTCTTTAAAACTCATTTTACTTCTCCTTAAAACTCATTTTCGGATCATTTCACATTCAAGTATTAATAAACCTGCTTGTAGAGCTCCAGAATTTCCTGCGGGCTGCCCACGGGACGTGCATTGTAAAGAGAAACCGGGTCGCCCATGGCATGCATACTGCAAGATTCGAGACCGTCTTCGGGAACACCGAGGTCGCGAAGTCTCATGGGATGGCCAACTTCCTTCATGAGCTTTTCGATCTCATCGGCGGCCGCGAGTGCTGCCTTGCGCTTGTCCATACCGAAGGTATTAACCCCCAGTTGCAGGGCAATCAAAGCCAGCTTATCCGTGGCATGGTCGACATTGAAGCGCATCACCTTGGGGAGCATAATGCCGCAGCCCACACCGTGGGGCACGCCGTAGAGCATTCCGACCGTATGGGCCATGGCATGGGCCAAGGCGACGAAGGAAATGGTAAAGGCCTGCCCCGCCATCGTAGAGGCCGCCGCCAGATTCAAGCGTGCGGCTTCGTTTTTACCGTCCTTGACGGCGATGGGGAGGTTTTCCTTAATCAACCGAATGGCATGCAAGGCCTGGCCGTCGGAAATGGGATTTGTCGTAATGGTGGTCAGCGCCTCGACGGCATGGGTCATGGCGTCCATGGCCGTGCCGGCCGTTAATCCCGGAGGCAGGGTCATGGTCATACGCGGATCGAGGATAGCGACATTCGGCGCGAGCCGGGGTTCGATGATGTATGACTTGCGTCCGGCAACCTTGTTTTTGATTACCGCTGCCCACGTCACTTCACTGCCCGTTCCCGCGGTCGTCGGAATGACGATATGGGGCGTCGGGGGTTCAGTAAGTCTTCCCCAGGAGATATTATCATTACAGCACCCCCCGTTTTTCAGGGTTGTACAGACCGCTTTAGCCGTATCGATAACGCTTCCGCCGCCGCAACTCACGATTAAGTCAACTTTCAATTGACGGGCCATTTCCGTGGCGGCATCCACTGTTTCCAGATCCGTGTCCTGGGGAATGTTATCAAAAACGCCGACGCAGAAGTCCGACAGGCAATCCTGGACCAGCTTGGCAAGACCGGCCTTGACGATGCCGGCATCCGTCATGAGAAGCACCCGCGTGCCGCCCAGGTCAACGACTTCCTTGGCCACGGAGGCCAGGGAACCGTGTCCGGCGTTGATTTTTGTGGGCAAGTTGATTATATACTTCGAAAGTGACTTGTCGTCCGACATGGTAGCGGTCATGGTGTAATTCGAACTGGCGTCGGCAAAACTCGCGATATGGATCCGCTTGGTCTGTGTGTATGCTTCCAAACCGACATGGCTCAGTTCACGTCCGACACCGGACTGCTTGTAACCGCCGAAGGGACAGAAACTGCCGAAGTAATGGTAGTTGTTGATCCACATGGTTCCCGTGCGGACATTCCGGGCGATCTTTTCCGCCCGGGCGGTGTTGCTGGAAAAGACACCGCCGCCCAATCCGTAGATGGAATCGTTGGCGATGGCCGTGGCTTCTTCGTCACTGTCAAACGGCATAATGACAACGACCGGTCCGAAGATCTCTTCCTGGGCAATGCGCATCTTGTTTTTCACGCCCGCAAATACGGTGGGTGCATAATAGCAGCCGCCCTTGATCCCCTCGACTTCTACGCGCTTGCCGCCGGTGATGAGTTCGGCGCCTTCTTTCTTGCCAATCTGGACATACCCGTCAACAGCGGCCACTTGCTCATGGCTGACGAGAGGTCCCATGTGCGTGGTCGGCAGAAGCTGATAGCCTACGCGAATAGCTTCCGCATGCTTTTTAAACTTATCGAGGAATTCATTGTAGATCTTCCTCTGAACCAGTATGCGGGTACCCGATTCACAGACTTGGCCCGCGTGGAAGTATGTGCCGAAAGCCGAGCCGGCTATCGCATGTTCCATGTCGGCGTCATCCAGGATGATGTTGGCTGATTTGCCGCCCAGTTCCAGGGTCACCTTTTTGATCGTGCCTGCGGCCAGTCGCATGATTTCCCGTCCGACCTCGGTGCTTCCGGTAAAGGAGATCTTATCGACCTCCGGGTGTGTGCAGAGAACCTTTCCCAGCGCTCCGCCCGGTCCGGGGATCACATTGATGACGCCCTTGGGAATGCCTACGATCTTTGCGCATTCCGCGATGATGAGGGCCGTCAGCGGTGTAACCGAGGCCGGCTTCAAGACGACCGAATTGCCCATAATGAGGGCCTGGCCGATCTTCCAGAAGGCCATAACCATGGGGAAATTCCAGGGGATAATGCCGACGCAAACGCCGATGGGTTCACGGCGAATATAGTCCCGGCCATAATCAAAGGGATTGCCTTGAGCTTTTATCTCTTCTTCCCAGGGAAATTTGAAGGAAGCATAGTTGGCGAGATCTTTGAACATGTTGGCTCCAAAGCCCAGAGGAGTCACTTTGGAAAAATTGATGGTCTGGCCGGCATCCATCGATTCGGTAACGGCCAGACGCAAGGCCTGTGTATTGATTTGATCAGCAAAATCATACATCTTTTGCGCGCGGGCTGCCGGCGTCAATCCGCTCCACACCCCGCTGTCGAAAGAGCGGCGGGCAGCCATAATGGCCGCTTCCGCATCGGCCACACCGGCCTGGGACACCGTCGCGATCGGCTGATCGTTACCCGGATCGATGGTCTCGAACACCTTGCCGTCTTTTGCCTCCACAAACTCACCGTCGATAAACAACTTGTAATGATCCATTGCATACCCTCCTTCTTCTCTTTTGATGTTTGATTTTGAGCCGCAACAGGCAGCCCTCACGAAGCCGCGGTAATCCGCCTCTTCGTCTTCGGTGTACGGGCGGAAACGAGTTAAGGATAGAGCAACAACGATACCAACGGGTTTGTTTATTTGTATCCTACGGATATAAAAGGGAAATATTTAATAATCGCCTGATTTGGCGAAGGCGCGGGCTTGAGAATCGTGCCATCATTGGCACGATCCAATGGGTTGAAATCAACTAATGTCTGAAATTTATTGGGATAAAGATGAATGCCATCATTGGCACTGTTCGTGCCAGTCAAGGTTGGATGCCCTAAATGAGACCGAAAAAGGCCTTCGGTCTCATCGCTGATCCCGTTCCACGCCCGGATCGGCGGTCATTCCTTCCGGTCGAGGCCGTATTTTTTCAGTTTCCGGAAGAATGTTCGCCGGGACATGCCGAGGACGGCGGCGGTTTTCTCCCGGTGCCACTGGTTCTGCCTGAGACTTGTTTCGATGAGGTTCCTTTCGTAGAGGTCGACGGCGTCGCGGTGGGCTTCCTGTTCCCCGCCGGAGATGTTTTTCGACGTCGGTGCTTCCGTCGTCGCTCTTCTCTCGGGCGACATTTCCAGGCTGAACCGTTTTAGGGTGAAATAGCGGCGCAGGACGTTCTGCAGCTCCCGGACGTTTCCCGGCCAGTCGTGGCGCCGGATGGCTTCGGCGATCTTCCCGGTCAGGGGCGGCAGTTGCTCGGGTGCGCCGTATTCCTGCATGAAATGTTCAACCAGGAGGGGAAGGTCCTCCTTCCGTTCCCGCAGGGGGGGAAGGTTGGCGGGGAGGATATGAATCCGGTAGAAAAAATCCTCCCGCATCAGGCCCGCTTGGACCTGTTCCCGGAGATTACGGTTGGTGGCCGCAATGAAGCGAATGGAGGGCTGATGGATTTCATGCCCGCCGACGGGGGTGTAGCCGCGCCCGTCGAGAACGCGCAGGAGCTTGACCTGCATGTTCAAACTCAGTTCACCGAGCTCGTCCAGGAACAGGGTGCCGCCGTCTGCGAGGTCGAGGCACCCTTTCTTGTCCCGGTGGGCACCCGTGAAGGCGCCCTTCTTATAGCCGAAAAATTCGCTTTCCATCAGGTTTTCGGGGATGGCGCCGCAGTTGACGGGGATAAAACTCTTGTTTTTTCGCTCCGAGAGGTCATGGATCGCCCGGGCGACCAATTCCTTACCCGTTCCGGACTCCCCGTAGATGATGACGATCGCGTTCGTGGCGGCCGCTTTCAGGATGAATTCGTAGATTTCCTGCATGGCCGGGCTCTTGCCGATGATGTTCCCGAAGCGGTAGCGGTCCTTGATGTGGGAGCGCAGGCGGATGTTCTCTTGCCGCAGGTTTTCCTCGCTTTCCCGCAGGGCTTCCGTGGCCCGCTTTCGCTCCGTGATATCCGCGAAGATCCCTTCGATGCTGCCCGCCTTTCCATCCGGGTCCTCGATCAGGCGCGCATGGAGGGACGCCCAGATGGCGGTCCCGTCTTTGCGATAAAACTGGACCTCGAAGCCGGAGACTGTTTTTTGCTTTCCGATGACCTCAAGAAATTGCTCCCGCTCTTCCTTGGACACATAGAGTTGTTTCCCGATGTCCGTGACATGGGACGTCAGGTCTTCCGGGGAGTCGTAGCCCAGAATTTTCGCCATGGCGGGGTTCGCGCTGATGAATTGTCCCCCGAAGGTGCTCTGGTAAATGCCCTCGACGGCGTTTTCGAAGATGCGTCGGTATTTTCCCTCCGCCTTTTTCAGCCGTTCGTACAGCCGGGCATTGTCGATGGCCACGGCCATCTGGGAGGTGAGCATGCGGATGATTTCCAGGCGGTCGGGCGAGAAGACGCCGGGGATGAGCCGGCTTTCCAGGTACAGGATGCTGACGAGCCGCTGCTTGTGGATGATGGGACCGCAGAAGAGCGACCGCGGTCGCCGGTCGGCGATATAGGGATCGTTGGTAAAGATGCCCTCCCGCAGGGCGTCGTTCAGAACCACGAATTCCCGGGTCCGGGCCACGTAATGAACGATGGCGGCGGATATATCCACGGCCTGCTCGATGGGAACGGATGGCAGGATGCGGACCTCGTCCGTCATGGCTTCACCCTGGGCGGCAAGGGACAGGTCCCCTTCCGAGCACAGGACGAGAGAGCCCCTTTCGGCGCCCATATTTTCCATCACGAAGCGCATCAAAGCGCTGAGGAGTTTTTCCAGCTCGATTTCGCCGGAAATGGCCTGGGAGGCCTTCATGATGGTGGCCATGTCGAGCTCCGACGCGAAGGGCGCGGGGAGCGGCTCCGGCGAGGAATCTTCCGGTCGGCGCCATCCGTCCGTTTCAAGCGTCCATCGGCCCAGCAGGTCTTCGTGTTGCTTCTCCATTTGCGCCGATTTGGCGTAGCATCCCCACTCGGTATAGCACTCGTGCGCCCGCCTCAGGAAGGGTACCGCAAAGGCCTGCCGGCCTTTGCGCTGCCAGTACTCGGCGGCGAGTTCGTTGGCCAGGGCCTCGTCATGGGTAAATCGCTGGGCCTGGGCCGTCTCGATGGCCCGGTGATAGTGTTCGATTGCCCCGTCGTCATCGCCCAGAAGGGAGGAACGTTCCGCTTCCATGAGATGGAATTTGGGAAGGTAATTGTCGGGCGCATGGCTGGCCCATACTTGCATTTTTTTCTGCCCCGCCGCCACTTTCCGGAGGAGGCGTTCCCGCTCATCGGCCGTCGCCTCTCGGCAAAGGGCGAGACGGGCGAGGGCGCCGTAGAAAACCGTCAGAGGAACCGCGAGGGGGCCTCCGTATTCGCCGACCGGCTCCCTTTCGGCCAACTCTGCGTAATGAACGGCTATTTCATAATTTCCGAAGAGATAATGGAGGAACAATTTGCAGAAGTGAAGGTAAAAAATTCCCAGGCGGTTGTTGGCCTGCCGATAGAGGAGGAGCAAGGTTTCTTCGCCGTCGGAGAAACGGCAGGGGTCCTGGGATCTCCCCAGGAGGTTCAGGACAGTTTGATGGAAGGTCTTGAGAAATCGCAGGGACGACTCCTGCTTGAGTTTCTTGATCAACTGATTGTACCCTTCCATCTCCTTCTCCACGGCGGGGAGCGGTTTTCCGGAAAAAAAGGCGTGCTTGCAATAGCAATAGAGATTGTAGGAGGCAAATTCGAAATCGCCGGCGTCCAGGGCGCTCTGATAACCCTTCAACGCCAGATCGAGGGTTTCGTAAAGGGGCCGCTTCCAGTGGTTGATGTACCCGCTTACGGCATGCATGGCCTGTCCCTTATGTTCCAGGGCGTATCTTTTTTCCGCCACGGCGAGGGAGAGGACCCCGAACCGGTAGCCCCCTTCGATGTCTTCTCCCAGCCGGCAAAGGAGGACGCCGAAGGCCGCGTACAGGAACGGCGACCCCGGCGCATTTCCGTCGCGTATGGACCCCCGGACCTGCCGGCAGAGCAAATGGGAGAAAAGGTCGGGGGCGCCGATATAGATAACGCTGATCATGGTCACCAGGATCTCCATGACGGCAAGCTGGAAAGGATCGGTCATCTCGGGGAGATCGACCAGATCTTCGATCTCTTTCCCCGCCAGGGAGTCCATCGTCTCCATCAACAAGCGCCGGCTTTCGCTCTTTGTGGCATGGTCGGGCATGTCCACCACCCCCAGGCCATTCAGAATTTCCCGCGCCGTGACGAGGGCCTCCCGCAGCCGATCCTGGGCCAGAAATCCCTTGATGCGGCTCTGGTAAGCCCCCACCGCTTCGAGGGACGTGCGGGCATGCGTCTTCACTGCCGCGAAGATCGGTTCCATCTCTTCCATGTAACCGCAGAGCCTCAGGGTTTCGAGACATTCCATGTGCAGTTGGCGCGTCGGTTCGTAGCAGACGTTCCAGCAGTCCTCAGGGAGGAGGGCCATGCCCGTCCGGATGTAGTTGAGGGCCGGTTCAAACGCGACGGCGGATTTCGCCTTTTTCCCAGCTAAAAGATTCAGGTTCGCCAGGTTTAGGCGCTCCTCCGGGGAGGTAATGAGTTCGGTGGCGAAATTCAGGTGGATCAGGATGTCGAAGATGTCTTCTCCCCGTTTGGCGACGTCTAAATGTTCCAGGAGCGCCCGTCCGATCTGAACGTGCAGCGCTTTCCGCTGGTTCGGAGGGATGAGGGTGTAGGCGGCCTGGTGCACGCGATCGTGCTGAAAGCGATAGGCCTCCTCATCTTCGGGCTCGTCCGCTCCGGTGTCGCGGAGGCGGACGCCTTTGATCGGAATCAGCAGATCCTGCTCCAGGGCGGGGTTTAAATCACGGCGGATGGCCGTAACGGCAGATCCGGTGATCAGGCCGAGCATCCTCAGATCGAAACGGCTTCCGATACAGGCCGCCGTCTGCAGGACAAACCGCGTTTCGACGGACAGGTGGTGGAAGCGATGGATCAAAAGGTCAATGACATTGTCCGTGATCGCCAGCGCCTTGATTTTGGCGATATCCCATACCCAGGACCGGGCGCCGGCATCGAACGTCAACAGTTTTTCCTGGTGCAGCGACGTGAGAAAGTGGGAAACAAAGAACGGATTTCCCCCGGTTTTGAAGGCGATCAACTCGGCCAGTTCTTTGATCTCCCCGCGCTCCTTATGGAGCATGTCGGCAATCATCTCCGCCACGGCCACATAATGGAGCGGGGGAACGTCGATATAGCGGATAAGCCCGCCGTTTTTGACGACGGCATCAATAGTGTTCATGAGGGGATGGGTTTCGCCGACTTCGTTCTTGCGGTAGGCCCCGATCAAAAGGAGGTGGTGAAGCTCTCCCGCGCCCATGATCAGTTCGATCAGTTTGAGGGTGGCCCGGTCCACCCACTGCAGGTCGTCCAGGAAGATCACGACCGGGTGTTCCGGACGGCAGCAGACGCGCATGAACTCCAGGAAGGCGTGGTTGAAACGGTTTTGGGCCTCGTCCGCCCCGAGTTCCATGAGCGGCGGTTTTGGCCCCGTTACCAGTTCCAGGGCGGGAATGACGTCGATGACGGCGCGGATGTTCCCCCCCAGCGTCGCCAGGAGCCGGTCTTTCCACTCCCCCAGCCGCCCTTCGCTTTCGCTCAGGATCTGATCCGCCAGGTCCTGAAATGCCTGGACGAGACCGCTGTAAGGAATATCGCCGTGCAAGGGGTCAAACTTGCCGCAGATGTAATAGCCCGTCCGGGCGGCAAGGGGTTTGCGGATTTCCTGGACCAGCGATGTCTTTCCGATCCCCGAAAAGCCAGCCACCATAATCATACGGGCCGCGCCGTCGCCCATGATTTCGACGTATTTCAGGAGCAGTTCCTGCTCTTGCTCGCGGCCGTATAGCTTCTGCGAGAGATTGAGCCGGTCGGGGACATCTTGGCTTCCCAGCGGGAAATAGGCGATGTCGCCCTTGGCTTCCCACTGCCGGAGGCACTCGTCGAGATCGGCCTTCAGCCCCCAGGCGCTTTGGTAACGGTCTTCGGGGGACTTGGCAAGGAGTTTCATCAGGATGGCCGACACCATCTCGGGGATGAGGGCATTGATTTCCCGAGGAGGAAGGGGCTGCCGGGCGAGATGGCTGTGGACGATTTCAAGGGGATCGCTCCCCGTGAAGGGAAGGGACCCCGTCGCGATTTCATAGAGCGTCACACCCAGGGAATAGAAATCGGTGCGAAAATCGACGGCCCGGTTCATCCGTCCCGTCTGCTCGGGCGACAGATATAACAGCGACTCCACCGCCATTTTTGGCTGGGGAATTTGGTGGACGAGCTGGGTGCTGAAGGATGCGCCGTCAAAATTGGCAAGCCAGACATCGCCCTTCTCGGGTGCATAAAAAATCGCCTCCGGCTTGATGCCCTGGTGAATTATGTGATTTGTATGTAATCCGCTGAGAATTCCGGCTATTTTCGAGCCGATCGCCAAGGCGTCCCGCAGGCGGAGCCCTTTCATGCCGTCCCATTCGGCAAGGCAGGCGCCCGGCAAGGCCTCCAGAATCAGGGCGTAGCCGCCCCGGTAGCGCTCGAGACCATAGGATTCGGGAATGCCGGGAAGGTGAAGGCGGCTCAGGATGTCATGCTCGTGGGTGAAACGCCGGATCTCCTTTTCAGAGCTCCTGGCGCCGATGCCGACGGGGACCTTGATCGTCACCGGCCGGCCGTCTTTCTTCCGTTCGGCCAGGTAATAGTCGTTATTGGCGCCGCGGTAGATCGGCTTTTTGATCCCGTATCCCGACAAGAAAATCATCATGCTTCCTGGTTGGATCTGTTTACGGCTGAGCTGCGACGACCCCGTCCTCGCCAAACGTTTTCTGTATGACTTAAATGATGATAGCCTCGTAGAAATTCTGTTCTTACTATGGAAAAAATTAAGTCACCACATACCTTGTATTCAGAGGTATGTCAATAAAATAGAGGTTGTATAGGTAGCTGACGGCCGCCGCATGATTTTTTTAAGTTGAGTAGACCGGTTTCTCTCGATGCTACAGAAGGGGGGCAATATCTTATTGACATACGATTTTATTGTGCTTATAGTTCGCTACCACATAAGCAAGTTAGCAATTTGTCGCGCTTTTTCGAATAAACAAATGAGGTGAAATCGGCCAATTCAGTCAGGAATTGGAGGCCTGCTTGAGCGAGATAATTTCCCGGTTGCAGCCACCCCAATTGGCGTGACGGCGATGCAGAAAAAAAATTAAAAAACGGCGCGCAGTGTCGTCAATTCGCTTTCCATATCATATGTTTAACCTCTGCCGGAGCTCCGGCAGAGATTTTGGACCGGTGGAAAACGACTAATAAAGTTCCATATATTTCGATGTATCGGCACAATATGAGAGGGGCTATGGTACAAAAAAGTGAGTAATTCCACAAATGCCGCATTTCCGGCTTTTCGCATGGGTCAGCCAACCCAAGAGGAGGATTACATGGTTGTTGCCCGCGATCTTTTGCAGGGGGTTGAGGCACTCTCCACGTTGCAGAATATTTCTCCGAGGGGTTGCGCATTGATTGCCGCGCATGCTTTGGAGTGTACACTGAAGGCTTTCTTGTGGCATAAGGGAAAGAAATCGGAGATTCGGGAACCCAAGGTTCAACATGATCTGGTAGCTCTGTGGAATATGGCATACGAGGAAAAGACTCTGAGTATTCCAAAGATGCCGCCAGCTTGGTGCAAGATACTTAGTTCGGGGCATGGGCCAAATTTCTATTTTCGCTATCAAGAAGGGGAAAGAAAAACTGTGGTTCATGGTGGGCAAACACCTGCGTTAATTCCCATGGCGGTTGAATTAAAGAAGCTGGTCGAGCTGGTGGAGATTGCCATTAAGGGTTAATTTTTAAAGTTCTTGACACATGGAGTGGAAAATAGCCGTAAAATAAAAAGGTTTATCATGGGCGGGAGTGAGCGACGCTCATTGAATTATGAGAATTAAAAAAGCAGGAGATTCGGACAGCAAAAATGGAACAAGAAACTCGCATAACGCCGATGCTAACACCGCCTGCGGCGGCGCTAACGGGTCGAGATGGGACGAAAATATGAAAGGCAAATTCATGAATATTAATTCAAATCTGTTGTCTCTGGATGATACCCTCCTCCTATCAGCTTTGCTATGTGGTGTAACTCCTGAAAGTCCGATCATTCATCGTTTTCAATTGTTTTTTTGCGCAAACTTCATCGTTGGGAAAGATAATGCTGAAGAAGATTTTCAACGCTGCATTGAGACAGAAGTAAACAGAAATAGTTCCACGAAATGCTGGGTCAGAGCCGATCGTGCAATATATGAGTTAACTCCCTTTGGCTATAATCGAGCAAAGCAGCTGTTCCCAAATATCAGTTCTCAGCTCTCTCCGGCTAATGACATAACTAAAGTGAAGTACAAACTTTCCGGCAGATACAATAATGAAGCCGTGCTTTTTGAAAGGCGTGGAAGACGATTTACGGCAATCATAGGTGACAGATTATTTGCGAATAACAACGATGCTTGCAGATATTTAGGTTTTGATACAAAAGATAGATCGGCAGCACGCATTCTTTACAATTTGGCAAGTAGAAATAAATTTGAGGCGACTTAACAACGGTATAGAGGCGACCTGGAATAATCCAGGCACGTTTTTGGTCCAGCGTTTTTGGCAGGCGTCTCATGCCCATTATAAAACAGAAAGACGATATTGACAGCTATAGCCGAGTGCAGCAACCTTTCAGGGAGGAAGGCATCGATGGACGTAAAACAACTAACCGAATTAGCAGCATTGGACCTCACAAATCTTATTCAAAGCGAAAACAACGTAAAATACAGAATCGTCATTCCTTTTCTTCAGTCTTTTGATCATCAACATATAGATCTGGAGCATGCGGCTCAGGGCAGTCGAATTGACATCAATATCGGAAACAAAATTGTTGTAGAAACTAAGGCCCTGAGCCAGTACCTGGACAACCATGTTCAACAGTTAAGCGATTACTGTGGCAGGGAATGGCCGGTCTTAGCAATATTGACGAATGGAAGAAATTTCCGAATATACTCACCACAATGGCGACGTCAGGCGACTTTTCGGGAGAAAATAATCTACGCATTCGATATCAAGGACTTGGCAAACGTGAAGTTGCTGAATCGGCTTGAAAAAATACTGGGATTGAGCAGCTATCAGAGTGAGGAGTTTCTTGATTATATCGACCAAAGAGAGAAGGAACTTCTGGAAGTCGGAAGAAAGATCGACGATTTGAGGCAGATCCAGAGTGGAGAAATTTCACAGATAAGGACCGATCTAATTGGCCTGAAAGAACAAGTCCGTGAACTCAACAAAGAAATTCAACTGAAAGAGCAGGCAGTTTCGGAAATTGGATCGCAGGGAATACCAGAGATTAACTCTTTGGTATCAGAATTCTTTGTTCCTAGGATCACACCAACCCCTGATATACAGGTATCAAGAACTGTGGAACCGCGCAGCATTAACGAAGGGAACGGACGAACCAAATTTCCCAACGGTTGCATAGTGGATGGAATTCATTATGCAAATGGCAGCAAAGCCATCCGGGGTTTGTTATCTGCGGGAATAATTGAGAAGAGCGATTTGCCAACATCAAGTTACAACGCGCATCTATGGCTCCGGGAAAAGCATTCCAAGTTTGGCTTTAGGTACGAAAGAGATGAGAATTAAGCATTTTTTGGGGCGAGCTCATCCCGCTAATGAATGAAGCTCTAAGTCTGATAAAAAAGGTCTGATGCGGGTATCTGCAGATGGTCTATGGAATGGAAATAAACTCAATATTTACATGGGGAGGTAAAATATGACTGTTATTGCCGATAAGGTTTTTAACGATGCACTTTCATTGCCATCGGATGCGCGGATCAGTTTGGTCGAGAAACTCCTTACAAGTCTCAACCTGCCCACCCATGCAGAAATTGACCGTTTGTGGGCCGCGGAAGCCGAGCAACGGATTTCCCAAATCGACCGTGGCGATGTGGAACTCATTCCTGGAGAGGAAGTATTCGCAAAGATTCGCCGGAAATACCAACGATGAGATTTGAATTTCATCCCGACGCTGATGCCGAATTTGATCAGGCGGTTGAGTATTACGAGCAATGCCAATCCGGTCTTGGCATCGAATTTGCCGAAGAGGTTTATGCGGCAATTGCACGAATCATCGATTATCCGGATGTATGGTCTCCAATGTCGGAGAACACGCGGCGGTGTCTCACAAATCGTTTTCCGTACGGGATTATTTATCGGATAAAAAACACCCGCCTTCACATCATTGCTGTTGCCAATCTGCACAGGCGACCCGATTACTGGAAAGAAAGAATGAAGAAAGGTTAGATAACGACATGAAACCGTTTTTTCATTTTGGCATATTTCATCGGATCAAGGACTATGAGGCATTTAGAAGGGTTCGCAGAGGAATTCGGGGGACACCATACTCAATTATCTCTTGAACCCTGAGGTGATTCGGTCTGTAATTAAGTATGGTGTCCCCTGAATTCCCCGTTTCAGGCGACGAGCTCCTGAACGCCACGTTCGGTGACAAGTTATGATGAAATTGAGTGATCTAGGTTTTGAACCCTGGTTTGAAGCATATGTTGATGACCTGCGCCAAGAGGATCAAGGCATCGCACGCGTTTCAGCAGTTGACCGCAACTCGTACATTATCAGGAATGAGATCGGAGAGATTCCCGCTGAACTTTCCGGGAAGTTCCTTTTTCATGTTGAGTCCTCAGTTGAACTGCCATGTGTCGGCGATTGGGTCACCGTGAGGTATCACAATGATGACGCCTTGGCAATCATCCACGGGGTCTTTCCACGCAGGACGTTTTTACGCCGCAAGTGTGCCGGCGTAGAAGTGGACTACCAGATGATTGCAGCCAACATTGACATCGCTTTCATTGTCCAGTCATGTCACTTCGATTTTAATCTACCGAGAATGAATCGATATTTAGTAATGGCGGCCGACGGTCATGTTGAGCCTATTGTCATTCTTGCCAAGACGGACTTGATCTCCCATGATGAGCTGCAACAAAAGCTTGCGGCTATTAGACAGGCTGGAATCACGACCAGAGTTATTGCCCTCAGTAACATAACCGGCTCCGGATTTGACGAATTCCACCAGGTATTAATGTCTGGGCGAACATATTGCCTGCTTGGATCATCCGGAGTCGGCAAGTCTACGCTGATCAACCATCTGATTGGACGGGATGCCCTTGACACAAAAGCTGTCAGTGGAACAGGAGAAGGCACCCACACAACAGCACGTCGGCAACTCATTGTTCTTGATAAAGGCATGATGTTCATTGATACGCCTGGAATGAGAGAACTAGGGATCCTGGGCGCCAGTGACGGCCTAAACAAAGGGTTTGAAGATATTATTGAGCTTTCCATGGCTTGTCGCTATGCCGATTGCAGCCATACTCAGGAGTCAGACTGCGCAGTTCTTACTGCAATTGCACAAGGCGAGTTGAGTGAAGAGCGCTATTTCAATTATATGAAACTCAGGAAAGAGTCAGCGCACTATGAGATGTCCTACTTGGAGAAACGTAAAAAAGACAGGGCATTCGGACGCTTCGTTAAGACAGTAAAGAAGAATATGAAAAAATGAATGCCGTGCACCGAACCCGACGTTCCACCTGATCGCTTACGTTCCCGGTGAACTCGGCGTTATGCTAAAATCAAATACAACAAATACTACCAATTATTTTCAGGGTATGGTACAAATAAGCTATGAAATGCACTCAATATTTCCTGTTTGTAAAACAACGGCCGGATAGATCAGCCATCAAAGAAGAATGGATATTGGATACCATTACGAACCCTTTAAAAACTGAAATTCAGTCAGATGGAAGAATATGGTACAGAACTATCTGTGCGGTTGTCATTACTTTCCGTGGAAAGCCCTGCTAAACTGGTCCCCTACCAGGAACAAAGTGAGAAAATTTTAATAAAGAGGTAAAGGCATGATTATGAAAAACGGCATCATTTTTTTTGCTGCAGTCGTCATCCTGGCATTAGCCGGGTCGCTTTATGCCGGTGATTCAATAGGCCGGACATTGGAGATGACCTATCCGTATGATGAAAATACTATCTATTGGCCGAATGCAGCGACCTTCAAGCAGACAAGGGAGTATTGGGGCATTAACGATCAAGGGTACTGGTATGCCGCCAACAATTACAGCGCCGCCGAACATGGAGGGACGCACGCCGATGCCCCGATCCATTTTTCCCGGAACGGTCGGACGATCGATCAAATACCCCTCGCCGACTGGACCGGACCGGCGGTGAAGATTGACGTGACGAAAAAGTGCGAGCAGAACCGCGATTATCTCCTGACGCCGGAAGACGTGAAGGAGTGGGAAAAAAGGTGTGGACGCATCCCGAATCGCGCCTGGGTTATCATGTACACGGGCATCGGAACAAAGTACTACCCGGATCGTAAAAAGGTGATGGGGACGGAGATCATGGGAATGGACGCCATTCCTCAGCTCAGCTTTCCAGGCTTCTCACCCGAGGCGGCGGAATTCCTTGTGAAGGAAAGGAACATCAGCGGCATCGCCATTGACACGCCCAGCATTGACTATGGGAAGTCCCAGGATTTCAGGGTCCATCGCATCATCTGCGGCGCCGACAAGGTCGCCCTGGAAAATATCGCCGGTCTGGATAAGCTGCCGGAGACAGGCGCTACATTATACGTCATACCTATGCTCATAAGGAACGGAACCGGTTCCCCGGCGCGGGTCTTCGCCGTGTTGCCATAGTATCTGAAACGGAAGTTCGTAATTGTTAAGGAGGATGGAGGATTTATGAAGAAAATCGGTTGGTTCTGTTTGATATTGAGTTTGTTTGCCTTTTCCGGGTGTGTCTGTGCAACTCAGAAAAACATCAAAGGCGTTTCTGAAGTTCAAATGCTGACGGAGGAATACCCGCCGGTTACCTTCATGAAAGATGGAAAGGTCACCGGTTTCGTCACCGACGTGGTGCGGGAGATCATTGCCCGTCAGGGCATTCCAGATAGCATCCGGCTGACCTCTTGGGACGAGGCCTACAAAGCGGCCCTGAGCAACCCGAATGTAGTGCTTTTCAGCACCGAGAGAACGGAAAAACGGGAGAAGCTGTTTCAATGGGTAGGTCCGGTCGGTAAAAATAGCGCGATCTTTTACGCTAAGAAAGGCTCCGGCATCAGTATCGGCAGTCTGGAAGAGGCCCGGAAGGTTGCTGCCATCGCCACGACTACCGACTGGTTCACCGAGCAGTACCTGAAGAGCAAAGGCTTTACAAATCTCGTTAGTTCTCCTCTTCCCGGCACCAATGTCAAACAGCTCATAAAGGGCGAGGTGCAACTTGCGGTCTTTACCGATATTACCGTGCCGGAGATTGTAAAAAATGCGGGATACAGCATGGATGATCTGGAACCGGTCTTCACCGTGAGCAACACCTATTTCTATATTGCCGTGTCCCTGGGGACCCCTGAGGAGCTGGTTAAAAAATGGCAGTCTGTCCTCGATGGTTTGAAGGCGGACGGAACCTTCGAAAAGATATACCGGCGGTATCTGCCCAATGCCGATCTTGCCGATCTATTAAAAAAATAAAGGAAAGGTCTTGTCCAGGGGAATTCGGGGGACACCATACTCAATTATCTCTTGAACGCTGGGGTGATTCAGTCTGGAATTAAGTGATGGTGATAAATTGGCTTACTACCTGCTTAAAATTGCTGTTACAACCGTTTTGATTGTGGCGATATCCGAGATTGCTAAACGGAGTTCTTTTATCGGAGCGCTATTGGCGTCTCTTCCGTTAATTTCGGTGTTGGCAATGTTGTGGCTCTACATCGACACCAACGACGTAACGAAGGTGAGCGCTTTGGCAACGAGTGTCTTTTGGCTTGTTTTACCGTCCTTGGTTTTATTTGTGACATTGCCATTGCTATTGAAGCAGGGTCTGCACTTTTACGTCAGCATTAGCATTTCTATTGGGTTAACAGTCGGATGCTATTGGCTCATGGTCACCGTTCTGAATCATTACGGGGTGAAACTATAAATACCGTATAACCAACAAGGGTTGATGAAGCGTGCGAGGTCACAACCAATCCTTTGTTCAAAAAGCCGCCGCACCCCTTAGCTTGAGCGTTATATGAAGGAGAAAAAAGAATGAGAGATGCGAGCAAAACAATTGGCAATATTATCGACAAAGCAAGCGTTTCTATTATCAGTTCTGTTGATGAAGACGGATTTCCTAATTCAAAGGCCATGCTGCCACCGAGGAAAAGGGAAGGCATAAAGCATTTTTTCTTCACGACCAATACTTCCTCAATGAGAGTACGGCAATATCTCAAGAACCCCAAAGCTTGCGTATATTTCTTTGATAAACGCTTCTTCAAGGGCGTTATGCTCAGGGGCACCATGGAAGTCCTGCATGACAGCGCATCCAAGGAAATGATCTGGATGCATGGTGACGAAATGTATTATCCCAAGGGTGTAACTGATCCCGATTACTGCGTACTCAGATTCACTGCTCAAAATGGAAGGTATTACAGCAATTTTAAATCTGAGGATTTTGAAGTTGAGTAGGAAACCAAGCGATCACAATCAATAGGACAGCAACAAACACCATGAAAATTTCAGTCATTCTTGCTCATCCCGATGATGGTAGTTTCAATCATGCCATTGCGCAAACAGCGGTTGCACAGATAGAGGGCAATGGACATAAGGTCTTTTTCCATGATCTCTATAGGGAAGGCTTCGATCCGCTGCTCTTTAGCGAAGAAATCCCCACAGACGCACCGTTGCCGGTGGCAATTACGGAACATTGTCGGGAAATCACCGCCGCAGACGGGATAATCGTTGTCCATCCGAACTGGTGGGGACAACCTCCGGCGATATTGAAAGGATGGTTGGACAGAGTGATTCGACCGGGTATCGCGTATGAGTTTCTGGAAGGCGATTCCGGAGCAGGCGTACCGAACGGACTGCTGAGGGCCAAAGCTGCCCTTGTCTTCAATACGTCGAATACGGAAATAGCGCGGGAACTGGAGGTTTTCGGCGATCCCCTGGAAACAATCTGGAAGAATTGCATCTTCGGTCTTTGTGGGGTCCCCAATTTTTACCGCCGCATGTTCGGCGTTGTTGTTACCAGCACGGAAAGCCAACGAAAAGAATGGCTTGACAAGATAAGAAGAGATATTGATACGTTCTTTCCGAAAGAAGGCGACACGAAATCCACATAGCAATCAATAGAGCCGTACCGCCTCTGGCGGCTTCGCACCCGTTGGTTCAGCTCGTCTCGCCCCCGTTATGTTCATGAAAAAATATATCTCCGAACAGCGCTATCGGGGATGGCCGTCATTGCTGCTGGGGTCAGCGGTTTCTGCATATGTTAATTTAGGCATTATTTACTTCTAAGACGATCTCCGGTATAAGAGGACGCAGAACAAATTCAATCGCTGACACGCATATTTCCACCGGCTTGCTATGGAAGAATTACCGGTCAAGGCGGTGGTTAGTATAGAATATTTGTGACCGGCAGACTGCCGTGGAAAGGATTGGTTATGGCGGAAGACATTAAATGGTTCAAGACGCACTGTTCACGTTGGGATCACGGCGGTTGCGCCCTCCTGGTCGGTGTCGAGGACGGTAAGATAACAAAGATCAAAGGAAATCCGGACGGCTACCTGAATAAGGGCTATACATGCCCTAAGGGCAGGCTTTCCGCCGAACGGCTTAATCATCCCGATCGTCTCCAATATCCCTTGAAGAGGGTAGGGGAAAGAGGGGCGGGAAAATGGCAGCGCCTTTCCTGGGCGGACGCCCTGGAGGAAACGGCGGACGGCCTCAACAAGATCAAGGAGAAATACGGGGCCAGGGGCGTTGCCTTTGGCGTCGGGATGCCCAAGGGGCTCGAACATTTCATTCTGATCCGCCTGGCCAATCTCTTCGGTTCCCCCAACGTCATCGCCTCCCAGGACGTCTGCCACGCCCCCCGGGAAATCACCGGGGTCCATACCTGCGGGTTCTAT